>NZ_SDIG01000010.1:0-82948 GCF_004122755.1 Streptomyces sp. TM32 | reverse complement strand
AAGCCCCTATGTGCACGCAGTAGTCAGATCACGCCCGCCCCCACCGGCCTCTTCCCACCCACTCACGGGAGGGGCCGCGCCGCAGGACGAAGTCCGGAGGAGCGGCACCGCACCCGACAAACCCACGCCCGCCGCAGGCGAGCCCCCACGGCGGGACACCACCACGGCGGGAAAGCCGACAACGTCGGGGGCGCCGCAAAGCGCAACGGCGAGAAACGCCTACGGCGGGACGGGCGACAACGTGGGACGCGCCGCAAAGCGCACGGCGAGAAACTCCCGCGGCGGGACGGCCGACAACGTGCGGCGCGCCGCAAGGCCGACATGGTCAGGCGCTAAGCCACACCGTTCGGGACTCCGCCGCCGACCGCCTCGCGGCTTCCAGCACGCGCAAGGTGGCCGCGGCCTCCCGGGCTGTCACCGGCGGCGGGCCGCCGTCCCGCAGGGCCCGCTCGATCGCGGCGTAGTACGCGGGGTAGTCGCCCGGCAGCGTCGGCACCGGCTCGCCGCCGCCCGCGCGCGGGGACGCCCCGGCGCCGAGCCGGCCCCAGCCGGACCTCGGCTCCACGCCCCACTCCACGCCCTCGTCGCCCGGGCGCCGGCCCTCGCGCAGCGCGGCCTCCTGCGGATCCAGGCCGTGCTTGGTGTAGCCGGCGCGGTTTCCCAACACCCGGAAGCGCGGGCCCAACAGGGCGGCGGTGGCGCTCACCCACAGATGGGAGCGCACCCCGTTGGCGTGGGTGAGGGCGAGGAAGGTGTCGTCGTCGGCCTCCGCGCCCGGGCGGCGGACATCGGACTCGGCGTACACCGAGACGACCGGGCCGAAGAGGGTCAGCGCCTGGTCGGCGAGGTGGCTGCCGAGGTCGTAGAGCAGTCCGCCGATCTCCGTGGGGTCGCCGGACTCCCGCCAGCCGCCCTTGGGCCGCGGCCGCCAGCGCTCGAAGCGGGACTCGAAGCGCTGGACGTCGCCGAGCGCGCCGTCCTCGATGAGCTTGCGGACGGTGCGGAAGTCGTTGTCCCAGCGGCGGTTCTGGAAGACGGACAGCAGCAGTCCGCGGTCCTCGGCGAGCGCGGCGAGCTTCTCGGCCTCGGCGGCGGTGGCGGCCAGCGGCTTGTCGACGACCACCGGCAGACCGGCCTCCAACGCGGCGGCGGCGAGCGGTACATGGGTCTTGTTGGGCGTCGCCACCACGATCAGGTCCAGCTCCGCGGCGCGGCCGAGTACCTCCTCGGCCGTGGCGAGGGCCCGCACCTGCGGATGCTCGGCGCGGGCCTGCGCCTGTCGCTCGGGGCTGGTGGTCGAGACGAGGTCGAGCCGCAGGCCCTCGGTCGCCGCGATCAGTGGCGCATGGAAGACCGAGCCCGCCAGACCGTAGCCGAGGAGCCCGACACGGAGCGGACGGTCGTGGGCCGCGCCGCCCCCGCCCTGCGCACTCGTCTCGCCCGTCTCTCCCATCTTTCCCATGTCATCCATCTCGCTCTTCGCGCTCATGGGGACCACTTAAGCAACGCTGTTGCCAAAGCGCAAGCGATGCGGACAATGGACGGGTGAGCAGCAACGATCTCTCCTTCGCCGGTTTCTCCGGCAGTCCGGGCGCCAATCTCCCCGCACTGCGCGGCCACAACACCGCCCTGGTGCTGGGGCTGTTGCGTGCGGCCGGCGAGGAGGGTGTCAGCCGGCTGGAACTCGCCGCGCACACCGGCCTGACCCCGCAGGCCGTCAGCAAGATCACCGCCCGGCTGCGGGCCGAGGGCCTGGCCGCCGAGGCGGGCCGCCGCGCCTCCACGGGCGGCAAGCCCGCCACCGTCCTGCGGCTGGTCCCTGGCGCCCGGTACGCCGTCGGACTGCACCTGGACCGCGACGAACTCACCGCCGTCCTCTCCGATCTGGCGGGCGAGGCGGTCGCCGTACGCCGCGCCCCGCTGGCCTTCGAGGCGGGCGCCGAGCAGGTGCTCGCCACCGCCGCCCGGGAGGTCACGGCGCTGCGCGCGCGGGCCGACGGGCCCCCGGTCCTGGGCGTCGGGGCGGCCTGCCCCGGCCCGCTCGACCACACCACCGGCGTGCTGCACCGGGTCACCGGCGCCCCCCACTGGGACGGCTTCCCCCTGCGCGACGCGCTCGCGGCCCGCCTCGGCCTGCCCGTCGTCCTCGACAAGGACACCAACGCGGCGGCGCTCGGCCTGGCCCAGGATCTGCCGCGGGCCGCCGGCTCCTTCGGCTACCTCCACCTGGGCACCGGCCTCGGCGCCGGACTCGTCCTGGGCGGCAGCCTCTACCGCGGCCCCCGCACCGGCGCCGGCGAATTCGGCCACCAGACGGTGCAGTGGGACGGGCCGCGCTGCGGCTGCGGCCGGCGCGGCTGCATCGAGGCGCTGTGCCTGGCGGCGGTGGCCCGCGGCGACCTGCGGGCCGCGGCCCGCGCACTGGGCGTGGGCGCCGCCAACCTGGTCGAACTCCTCGACATCGACCGGGTGCTGCTCGGCGGCCGCACCGTACTGGACCACCCCGAGCCGTTCCTCGACGGCGTGACCGAGGCACTGACCGACCTGGCCCGCTCCCGAGGCGGCACCGGGGCCGGGGGAGCGGTGCCGGTGGCCCTCGCCCGGGGCGGTGCGCGGGCGGTCGCGGACGGCGCGGCCGAGTTGGTGCTGGCGCCGCTGTTCGGCGCGCGGGGGCCGGCCCTCGCGGGCGGGCCCGGCGCTTACGGCCAGGATCCTGGCACTCCGGCCGCTGCCGAAGATCAGCCGTCTTCGCCGGGTCGGGGTCAACGCAGGCTGACTTAGGGTGGGGGCGTCGGCCGTACGTACGTCCGGGGAGCAGTCTCGGTCCACGGCGCGTGCGGGAGGCGGTCGGCGCCCCTGGTCCTCACGCACGGCAGGAGTCCGGCAGTGGCAGAGCGCAAGCCGATCGAGTCATGGCTCACCGATATGGATGGCGTCCTGATGCACGAGGGCATTCCGGTCCCCGGGGCGGACGCCTTCATCAAGCGGCTGCGCGAATCGGGCCGGCCCTTTCTCGTACTGACCAACAACTCCATCTACACCCCGCGTGATCTCCACGCCCGGCTGAGCCGCATCGGGCTGGACGTGCCGTGGGAGTGCATCTGGACGTCCGCGCTGGCCACCGCGCAGTTCCTGGACGAGCAGCGGCCCGGCGGCACCGCGTACGTCATCGGCGAGGCGGGTCTGACCACCGCCCTGCACGACATCGGATACGTGCTGACCGACCATTCCCCTTCTTATGTCGTGCTCGGAGAAACGCGCACGTACAGCTTCGAGGCGCTGACCAAGGCGATCCGGCTGATCAACGAGGGCGCCCGGTTCATCGCGACCAACCCCGACGAGACCGGCCCCTCGCCGCAGGGCCCGCTGCCCGCCACCGGCTCGGTGGCCGCCCTGATCACCAAGGCCACGGGCGTCGAGCCGTACTTCGTGGGCAAGCCCAACCCGCTGATGATGCGGCACGCCCTCAACGTCATCGGCGCCCACTCCGAGACCTCCGCGATGATCGGCGACCGGATGGACACCGATGTGCTGGCCGGGCTGGAGGCGGGCATGGAAACCTTCCTGGTCCTGACGGGGCTGACCCGCCCCGAGGAGATCGAGCGGCATCCGTTCCGCCCCTCCCGCGTGGTGGACTCGATCGCGGACCTCATCGACCTGGTCTGATCGCTGCCGCGGTAGCGGTGGCTGCCGGTGCTGCCGGTGCTGCCGGCGCCGGCCCGGGGCCCCGGCCCCACCCGAACGGCGCAGCTACGGACCGCACCGGATGCGGGCGGGCTCGCTCGGGCGGACCTTCGGAGGTATCGGAGGTTCACCATGCGCTCACGGCAACTCGCTCTCTGTGCCGCGGTCGCGGCGTGCGCGGTGACGACGGCGCCCGCCTACGGCGTGGGCGCACGCGGCACCGGCGCCGCTCCCGGCCGGCCCCTTGTCATGGCGGCCCCGTACGCCGCGTACGCCATGCACGCCCCGTACGTCTTGTCCGCCCCGGGCAGCGCGGCCGCCCGACAGGTCACCGCCGCCCCGGCTTCCCCCGCCGACTCCCGGCCGGCCGCCGACGCCGGGCCGCGCCGCGAGCTGAGCAGCACCTCGGCCGTCGGCCTGGTACTGGCCGGCGGCGCCGTCCTCGTCATCGCCGGACAGCTGCTCCGCCTCCGGCTGCGGTTGCGTCGAACGCGACGGGGCGACGTCGATGAGCACTGACGAGGACGGGCGGACGGCCACGCTGCAGCCGCTGAAGCTGCCCGTCGCGGGCCTCGGAACCGGTACGGGAGTCGGCGTCGCGGCCCCGCCGGGAACCACGTCCGGTGCCCGGCCCGGAAAGCCCGCAGCGGCACGTACGGCTACCACTGCCACTGCCACTACCAATGCCACTGCGACCACTCCATGGAATGCCTACTTCCACCGTCCGGGCCGGCTCGTCGCGGGTGTGGCCTGGGCGGCGTTGTTGCTGGGGCTGTGGTTGTGGGGGCGTGATCTGGCGGACGGGGTGGCCGCGCAGCTGGCCACGACGGGTGATGTGGCCGCGGTCGGCCGCCCGTTGGGGCGTCAGGGGCCCGCGCATGCGCATGCCCCGGTGCCGGCCGCCGCGGCCGCGGACCCGGTAGGGCTCACCATCGAGGCGCTCGGTGTACGGGCGGCCGGCATCGCCGCACGCGATCTCGACGCGCACGGCCTCCTCGCCCCGCCCCCGCCCGCCTCTCCGGATGCCGTCGGCTGGTACGCCGGAGGGCCGCAACCGGGCGAGACGGGTGCGGCGCTGCTCGTGGGCCGGGCCGGTGCCGACCGCGGCTCCGGTGCCGGGCGGATCGTCTTCCGGCGTCTGACCGGGCTCAAGCCGGGCCAGCGGGTGGACGTCCGGAGGGCCGACGGCAGCACCGCGCGCTTCACCGTCGAGGACGTCCGGCTCTACGACCGCGACCGCTTCGTTCCGCACAGGGTCTACGCCCCGCACGACCCGGGCCGCTCCGAACTGCGGCTGATCGTCGACGACGGGCGCCACGGCGGTGCCTTGGCACGGCGCGCGGGTGGTCCCGCGAAGGTGGTCGTGGTCTCGGCGTATCTGACGTCGTTCCAGGCAGGGAATGCGGGGGCGGGTCGGCAACCATGACGAACTCGCTTCGTCAAGTGCCTTAGCGAGGACGGTGCATGGCCCGTCCACAGGGCGCCCCGGGCGGGGGGCCGTGTGCCACGATGGGGGCGGCCGGTGATCTCCAGCCGGTCTGTTCCGTGCTCCGAGGGGAAGTGGATGGACGGCAATCTGCGGCGGACGGCCGGGGCCGGGCTGCCGACGGGCCGGTCCGGTGCCAGGTGGCGGCGTATCGCGCAGCCCGGTGCGGCAGCGGCGGGAGCGGTGGCTCTGCTGCTGCTCGCCGGCTGTTCCTCGTCCGACGGTGGCAAGGAGGACGGTCTGCCGGCCGAGCCGGGCCAACGCCCCAAGTCCGTCACGCCGTTCTGGGTCAATCCGGACACCAAGGCGGCCCGTCAGATGTCCGCGTACCGCAAGGACGGCAGGGCCGCGGACGCCCGCCTGGTCAACAAGATCGCGGCGCAGCCGGTGGCCGAATGGATAGGGGTCGACGACCCGCAGGGGGAGGCCAGGGGCTTCACCGAGGCGGCCGCCAAGGCCGGCCGTGAGGCGCTGCTGGTCCTCTACAACATCCCGCACCGCGACTGCGGCAGCTATTCCCAGGGCGGCGCCGCCGACGGCAATGCCTACCGGGCGTGGCTGGACGGTGTGCTCAAGGGCATCGGCGACCGTGCCACCACCGTCATCCTGGAGCCCGACGCGCTGCCGCACCTCGCGGACAAGTGCACCCCGCAGAAGTTCCAGGAGGAGCGGTACGCGCTGCTGACGGAGGCGGTCGGCAAGCTCAAGGCGCTGCCGCACACCAAGGTCTATCTGGACGCCGGCAACCCGCACTGGATCAAGGACCCGGGCCGGATGGTCGATCCCCTCAAGCGGGCCGGTATCGACCGCGCCGACGGCTTTGCGCTGAACATCTCCAACTACCAGACCACCGCGGAGAACACGAAGTACGGCAAGCGGCTGTCCGCCATGGTCGGCGGCAAGCGCTTCGTCATCGACACCAGCCGCAACGGCAACGGTCCGGCGCCCGGCGGCGACGACCCGGAGAACTGGTGCAACCCGCCGGGGCGTGCCCTGGGTACGCCGCCGACGACCAAGACCGCCGATCCTTTGGTGGCCGATTACCTGTGGATCAAGCGCCCGGGCGAGTCGGACGGCACCTGCAAGGGCGGCCCGAAGGCAGGCGCCTGGTGGCCCGCGTACGCCTTGGGCCTGGCGCGCGGCGCGAAGTAGCCGGCGGGCCTGGGCCGGGGCCGGGTGTGGTGTCCCGTCGCCGGCCCGGGACGGGACACCATCAGGCCTGCCTATCCCTGCGCCGCCGGCACCTTCACCCACACCGCCTTCGACGGCGTTCCCGCGCCGTCGACCGCGGTCAGCATGTACCACCCGGGCGGTACCAGGGACGGGTCCTTGGGCAGGGTGACCCGCACGCCGTTCCCGTCCTTGGTCGCCGTGAAGTCCACCGCGATCGAGCGCTGTTCGACGTTGGTGACATGGGTGAACGACCCGGGGCGCATCAACCGCATCTTCTTGACGGCGGAGGCGTGCGGGGCGCCGAAGGTGGCGCTGCCGCCGAGCGGGACCGTCGTGGGTCCGCGGTCCGTCAGCTCGGGACGGGAGTTCCGGTAGAGGTACGGCGGGGTGTAGAGGTCGATCTGCTGCTGGAAGACGCCCGGCTTGGTGTTGTCCTTGTCGCCGTAGAGCGAGTCGGAGCCGAAGGTCATCACCCGTCCGTCGGGCAGCAGCAGCGCGCCCGAGTGGTAGTTGCGGCCCACCAGCGGGTCGGCCACCTGCCGGGCCGAGTTGGCCGCCGGGTCGTACAGCTCCGCCTTGAGGACGTTGGAGTCGCTGCGCCCGCGGTAGTCCCCGGAGCCGTTGGTGGTCAGCACCGTGTCGTCCGGCATGATCACGCTGCTCGGGTAGCGGGCCTTCGCGTACAGCGGCGGTCCGTCCTTGAAGCGAGGTGAGGGGGAGTGCAGGTCCACGATCCGGGTCTTGTCGGTGGACCTCGGGTCCTCGCCGACGCCGCCCCCGCCCAGCACCATGTACCGCTGCTGCTGGGCCGGCGGCAGCAGCACCGACATCGACGTCTCCAGGATGTTCGGGTCGCTCATCCCGGGTACCACCTGGAACTTGTTGGACTTGAGGTCCCAGATGCCGGGCTTGCGGCCGATGTTGTCCGGGCCGTAGCCGGCGTTGGAGCCGGTGTAGAAGATCCGGCCCTTGTCGGTGAGGAAGAGCGCCGGGTAGGTCGGGAAGAAGCGCCGCTTGGGCAGATAGCGCCACCTCTTCGTCTTCGGGTCGTAGATCTCCTGCTTGCCGGGGACGACCTGCCCGATCTCGTCGAGGCCGGAGACCGAGAGCACCTTGCCGTCCTCCAGGGACGTCAGCGTGGGGTACCAGCGGGCCTCGTTCATCGGGCTGACGGGGATGTAGCGCTCGGCCACCGGGTCGAACTCGAAGGAGTCCTTGATCCCCTGGAAGTCCTTCTTGTCGAAGGACAGCTTCTGCGCGATGCCGTAGAAGTTGCGGGCGTCCGCGCCGGTCAGGCCGTGGATGCGGTAGTTGTCCTGGGAGCCGGTGGAGTAGCCGCGGCCGTCCTTGAGGGCCTCGACATAGACCCGGGCCTCGCTGTGCACGACCGTGACCTTGCCGGTCTTCGGGTCGGTCTTCTTCTTCGCCCGGGGCACCACGACCGGGTCCTTGGAGGCGAAGGTCTTGCCGTTCTGTTTGCCCGTGAAGAGCGTGCCGGCCGGGAACGTCTTGGGGCCGTCCGGGTTCTCGTTGTAGACGATCATGAGGCCGCCGGCCTTCTTCACATCGCCGTTCAGCTTCTCGTAGCGCTGGGTGCCGCCGGCCACCAGGAGCTTGCCGTCCGGGAGCTGGGTGTGCCCGGCACAGAAGAGGTCCTTGGGCGTGGGGATGTTCTTGAAGGTGTTCTTCTCCGGGTCCCACAGGACCGTACGGAACGACTTCGCCTTGAAGTTCGCCGCGTTGTTGCCGGAGCCCGCGACCAGCAGCACCTTCCCCGTGTGCAGCAGGGCCGCGTGGATGGTGTTGATGCGGTACTTCTGCGGGACGTCGACGACGTCCCAGTGGCCGTTCGCCGCCTTGTACTCGGGCTTGTTGATCTCGTACTGGTGGTACTGCGCCGAGGCGAAGCCGTAGAGGGCCGGCCCGTTCATCGCGGCCAGCGCAAGCACCACTGCCGTCGCTATCGTCACTCGGCGGGTGCGACGGCTCGGACGGTACTTCATGTGTGACGTCCCCCAAGGGCGATCTGCATGGTCTGTTCGGCGGGGGCCGGGTCGGTGGTCCGGTCGCGGTCGCGGTCGCCGGCCCGGCCGGTGCTCGCCGCATCGGACACCTCGCGGGTCCGGCCGGTGGCCGCAGCCTCATCCGAGGCGGCTCCCGAAGCGGCTCCCGAGGCGGCTCCCGCCGCGTCCGCCGCCCCCTCCTTGCGCTTCTCCTCGCGCACGCTCATCCGCCAGGCGACGATCGGTGCGGCGGTGATCAGCATGGCGAGCACGGCCCAGGTGACCATCGCCGGATGGCTGTGGCCCAGGACGAACGAGGCCGCCAGCGAGCCGCCGAAGACGAGCAGGAAGAACAGATGCACCCGGAAGGTGCCGAAGAGGGTGTCCGGACTGGACGAGTCGCCCTTCGGCGTCACCACGAACTTGCTCTTGCGGCGCAGCACGGCATCGAACAGCGAACGCGCGTAGATCGGCGCCGACAGTGCGGACATCACCATGCCCGCGATGCCGCCGGAGCCCTCCGGTTCGTGCGGCGAGACGTTGTGCCGTCGGTTCCAGATGTACAGCCCGATCTGCAACGCCGAGGCATTGCCGTACAGCATCATCCACACCGCCGGGTCGATCTCCACGCCCGATGCGCCCAGCCCCAGGAACAGCGCACAGCTGAGGGCCGCCAGAATCCAGTTCAGGGCGGACATCGGGTAGAAGATGACCATCATCGAGTAGTTGAAGAGCCGGCCCGCCGGCAGGGTGAACGGCGCCTTCCAGAACTGCTTGAGGATCGTCTCGTACGTCCCGCGCGACCAGCGCAGCTGCTGGGTGAAGAAGTCCGTCCAGGCCGTCGGCCCCTCGCCGACCGCGAGCACATCCGGCGTGTAGACCGAACGCCACTTCTTCCCGGTCGCCGGGTTCCGGTGCCGGTGCATCTCGAAACCGGTCGCCATGTCCTCGGTGATCGAGTCGTACAGCCCGCCGATCTGCTTGAGCGCGCTGATGCGGACGGCATTGGACGTGCCGACGAACATCGGGGCGCCGTAGCGGTTGCCGGCCCGCTGGATCAGCGCATGGAAGAGGAACTGCTGGGACTCGGCGGCCTTGGTGACGAAGGTGTCGTAATTGCCGTACACCTGGGGACCGATGACGAACCCCACGTCCGGGTCGCGGAAGAAGCCCAGCATCCGCTCCAGGTAGTTGGGCAGCGGGACGTGGTCGGTGTCGACGGAGGCGAAGTAGTCGTAGTCGTCGCCGTGCGCCTGCAGCCAGGCGTTGTAGTTGCCGTGCTTGGTCTTCGCGCGGTGCGGTCCCTTGGGCTGGTTCCACTCCGGGACGCCCTTACGGGTGAAGTGGTGGACGCCCAGCCGTCGGCAGACCTCCTTGACCTCGGGGTCGTCGCCCTCGTCCAGCAGCCAGATGTGCAGCAGCCCGCGGTGGCGCAGCTTGACCGCCGCCTCCAGCGTCTTCTCCACCATGGCCAGCGGTTCCTTGCCGGGCACGAAGGACGTGAGGAAGGCGACGCGGGTGCCGCTCTCCGGTATGACGGGTATGGGGTCGCGGGCGACGAGGGTGGCGTGCGCGTTGGACAGCACGTTCATGCACCGGAAGAACTCGATCAGCCCGATCGAGACCAGCATGACGACGTCCAGCGTCGGAAGGAAGTCGTAGGCGGGGTAGTCGCGTTCGGTCCAGTGCTCCGGCAGCATCAGCCAGATCAGCAGCCCGAACGAGAGCAGCGGCGCGGCGCCGAGCAGCACGGCCGCCCGGATCCGGTGCGGTTCGCCGGCGAGCAGCGAGCGGTAGCGGACCGTGTAGGGCTGGTCCGGGTCGGGCCGGGTGAGCGGGCCGGCCAGCCTGCTGTAGTGCTCGTAGTCATAGCGCGGCAGCGGCTTGCGCGCGATCTGCCGCTGCCGGCGATGGCGTGGCATGCGCAGGCGTGTCGTGGCGGAGGGGTCGTACGACTGCTGCGTCCCGGCGCCCTCAGGCGGCGATGTCATGAATCCATCCCCCCGCACGCAACTCCAGCTGCGTGCCCTTCTGCTGATGGCCCGGGCCCGCGGTTCCCCGCGGCCGACCCGGGCGCTCTGAAATGTCGGCGACCTGCACCGTCGGATGGTGGCGGCCATCTCCGGTTGCGTGTGTAAACACTCCGCGATCTTGCCAAGCGGAGAGTTCCCCGTGTTCACATCACGCCACCTGGCGTACCCCCGCCCTTCCCCGTGGCAGAACCCGGCCTATTCTCTGCCGAGGGACCAAGCCAGGGTTACCTAACCGCCGTCATGGTGGCAAGAGTCACTCCAAATGTGCTCACAGAATGCGTAATTCGGGGTTTGGTGTGATGCAGCGCACATCATTTGATCCGGAACTGCTGCTGATTTTCCCGCTGTCGACGGATATCAGGGCAGTGGCCGAGCCCTGCCCTGCTCGTGGGTCGTGCACGTGTCGGCGAGCAAAGGGGCGTGTCCCGCACCGGCGAAGTCCACCGCCGGTCGGTCGTCGGCCACTGAAGAACAGGGCCGCGCCGCAGGATTCCGGGGCGTCGCGGCGGGGTGGTGCGGATACCGCTCCGATGCGAAGGAACCTCCTACTCAAGGGACTTGGAGCGCCCTGCGTGCGGCAGAGGGCGGCAGCTGGCGGAATTCACCGACAAAGCGGGCGGAGGGCCGGCCCGTGCCGGGTCCGGCCCGTTTGGCGACTTCGTCGAAGTTACCTCCGCGTACGGCGATTTGGCCGAAGGTGTGGGGCATGTTCCGGGAATCCCCCAGTTCTCGGCCGGTCGACGGCGCGGTGGCGGAGAAGGTGCCGGAGGAGGGGGAGGGGGAGGTGTTGGAGCGTCCAATCCGTGGACAGTGCCGCCGGGATTTCAGGCGGCGACCGTCACGTGGCGCCGACATCGCCCTCACTCCCCGTCACCCCGTGGTCGCGAGGAGCGATACCCGCAATGACGGATCCGGGACACCTCGAAAGTCGAGGGGCGCCCGAAGTGGCAGCCGGCGGAATAGGAATCCGCCCCGAATTCGGAATCCCTACGCGATCAGGCAATTACCGTTTGTGACCGCAAAAATTTCATCCACGGGATTCACCACCCACGGCCTCCACCACCTTGGCGTCCCCGACCTCCCTGGGCTCCCCGGCTCCCGCAGCGCCCCGCGCCACAGCCTCAAGGTCCTCGCCTGCGCCGTGCGCCATCCGGCCGGTGCCATCCGGCCCGTCCAATAGGGGGCCTCGGCCGGCGGGGCCACTCCTCCATCCGGCCGACCCGGCCCATGACTGAGGCCCCCCGCATGGCGAGGGGCCTCAGTGTGACGTGCGCCGCCAGGGACTCGAACCCCGGACCCGCTGATTAAGAGTCAGCTGCTCTAACCAACTGAGCTAGCGGCGCGCGCTGACCTGAAGAACTTTACACGAACTCGGAGGGTGCTCCGTACCCCCGTCCGCGCTGCTGACGCACCCAGGAGCTGTGATCCACGCCACTCCCGTTGTGGCGTCCGTGTCGCCTCCCCTACCCCGCCGGCGATCACCGCGCCGCGGTCGAAAGTCCCGCGATCTTGGGACCTTCGACCGCTCGTGCGCCCGCATTGCTCTGTGAGGATCGAGAGTAAGGGGCGGATGGGCCGGTAGATCATCAGTTGCCCCGTCAACATGCGATATCGACCGATGGTTGAGAGGCTGAGGCGACCGACA
Source organism: Streptomyces sp. TM32 (assembly GCF_004122755.1). Taxonomy (NCBI): domain Bacteria; kingdom Bacillati; phylum Actinomycetota; class Actinomycetes; order Kitasatosporales; family Streptomycetaceae; genus Streptomyces; species Streptomyces sp. TM32. Next base: position 70,924 of record NZ_SDIG01000010.1, on the reverse strand, counting down.
GGACGAAAGAACCGCACACGCCCGTAGCGGCGCCGGCCATGGCGTCCGTCACTCCTTTTCCACCTCCTGCAACCCCACCCTCCACAGCAACGTCTGCCAGGACGCGCGCCCCGGACACGGGTCCCCGGGACTCGCCCCTCCGTCGGAAAGGTTGATCGTCGTGGTGTCGACAGCCAAGCGCACCCTTGAGATGCAGCTCCTCCTCGGGCCGGACGAAGCGGTTCCGGTGGCCGGCCGGTTCAGCTATCGCAGTGACCGCCCGTACGAGGTCGAGGTCGCCTTCATCAGCCGCGGCCGGACGGTCGCCACCTGGCTGTTCGCGCGCGAGCTGCTGCTGGCCGGGCTGTGCGGCGAGGCGGGGGAGGGGGACGTACGGGTGTGGCCGTTCCGCCGGCCGGGCGAACCGCGGCGGGTACACATCGAGCTGTCCACCGACGACAGCATCTGCGAGCTGTCGGTACGGGCGAGTGAGCTGACCCCCTGGCTGGAGCAGACCGCGGCGATCGTGCCGCCCGGCCACGAGGGCCGCTACCTCGACCTGGACACCCACCTGGCCCGGCTGCTCGCGGGGAAGTGCTGATGGGGGAGATGACGATCACGACCACGACCGGGCCCCCGACCGGGGCCGAGCCCATGGGGGTGACTGTGAACGGGGCTGCTACTCCGGAGGCGGGAGCGGTCGAGACCGCCGCCTCCCCCATACCCGCCGCGCGGCAGGCCGCGCCACCGGGCCGGGCGGAGGGCGGCGGTCCCGATGCGACCGCCGGCGAACCTGTCGCGGCCGCTTCGCACGACCCCCGCACGCACGGCTTCCTGCCCGAGCGGCCCCCGGTCCGTTCCATGATCGGCACCTGGACCCGGCTGGACGCCATGGCACGGGCGGCCGCGACCGCACCCGACCGGGAGGCGGCCGTCGCGCTCGTGGAACGGGCCCGCCGGGCCGGTGAGTTGGCCGCCCTGCGGCAGCGCGTCTCCCGCCTCTCGCTGCGGAACGCGGAAGCCGCCGCCATGCGGATCGCGGTGATCGCGGTGTCCTGCGGCTGGTGCGGACTCGATCCGCAGGCGCCGGCCGCCCGCGAGGTCGCCGATGAGGCCTTTCTCGACCTGTGGGCGGCGATCGCGCACCGTATCGACCACGACCAGTTCGTCGCGCTGCCCACCCTCGCGCTCCACAACTGGGCCCCCGAACGCAAACCGCGCCGCCATATCCCCATCGACCAACTGGCCCGCACCGAAACCCTGGTGCCGATCGTCCGCTGGGCGCCCGAGGGTCAGCCGCTCAGCCGTCTGGACCGGCTGATGCTGGCGGCGACCCGGCTGGAGGCCCACGGAATCTGGCTCTTCCGGCTCGCCGAGACCCTCGCGGGCCGCTCGCCCGACGACTCCTCCACCCCGACGGCGCTGCGCCGGCTGGTACGCGTCCAGCACGCACTGCGCGCCCAGCTCCTCGCCGAGGCGGCGGAGCTGGCGGCGGCCCCGGCCACACCGCAGCAGCGCGCGGTGCTCGGTGCCCTCGCCGAACAGGGCGCGCTGGAACCGCCGGTCCTCCAGGCGGCCGACGCGGTGCTGGGCATCGGCGGTCGCCGGCTGGGCGAGGGCCGGCGCCAGCTCCTGCGACGACATCTCCCGGCGCAGCAGCGCGCCTGGCTCAGCGCGATGGACCGCCACTGCGCACCCGTACGGACCCTCGCCCACCGCGGTGGCCCGGACGCCGCCGTCTACCGCGAGGCCCAGGAGTCGCTGATCGCCCTCCGCCGTACGTATGCGGCCCTGGTGCAGGCGGCCGCCCGCCCCGGCTCGGCCCCGCTCACGGTGGCCGCCTGACCCCCGCCCCGGCCCCCGTCCCGCCGCGCCCGGCCGTCGCGGTCCCCGGCGGCGGCCGCAGGGGCGTACGCACCCTGCAAATCTGACGTGGCGTCAGCTAACCTCTGGCGCCATGGCAGCCAACGGACCCGGCCCCAGCGGCAGTTCCGGCGCCGCCACCCTCGCGGAACTCGTCCGGGCGCAGTGGGGCGATCACCGGGTGGGGGCGAAGTACGGGGAGCTGCGGCTCAGCCATCACCAGCTGGCCGGTGGCGCCGCGGCGCGGGCGGCGTTGCTGCGGGAGCTGCTGCCGCGCGGTGTGCCGCCGCACCTGGGGGTGCTGCTCGACAACGTCCCGGAGTATCCGCTGTGGCTGAGTGCGGCGGCGCTCGCCGGGGCCGCCGTCGCCGGGCTCAACCCCACCCGCCGCGGCCCGGAGCTCGCCCGCGACCTCGCCCACACCGACTGCGCGCTGCTGATCACCGAGCGCGCCCGGCTGCCGCTGCTGGCCGGCCTGGACCTTCCGCTCCGGCCCGAGCGGATCCTCGTCGTGGACGACCCGGCCTACCGGCAGCTGCTCGCGCCGTACGAGGGCACGACGCCCGACGAGATCACCTCCGGCCCGGGCGGCACCCCGGCCCCCGCCACCCGGATGCTGCTCACCTTCACCTCCGGCTCCACCGGCGCCCCCAAGGCCGCCGTCTGCTCCCAGGGTCGGCTGGCCGCCGCCGGGCAGTCGCTGGCCGGCCATCTCGGGCTGCGCCGGGACGATGTCCACTACCTCTGCATGCCGATGTTCCACGGCAACGCGGTGATCGCCGGCTGGGCCCCGGCGCTCGCCCGCGGCGCGGCCGTGGCGCTGCGCCGCCGCTTCTCGGCCTCCGCCTTCCTCCCCGACGTCCGCCGCTACGGGGCCACCTACTTCACCTATGTCGGCCGGGCCGTGCAGTATCTGCTCGCCACCCCGCCCGCTCCCGACGACCGGGACCATCCGCTGCGCCGCGGGTTCGGCACCGAGGCGGGCGCCGTCGACGCCGCCCGCTTCGCCGCACGGTTCGGCGTCCGCCTGACGGAGGGGTACGGCTCCTCCGAGGGCGGCGCCGCGCTCCAGCGCACCCCGGACACCCCGCCCGGCGCCGTCGGCCGGCCCGCGCCCGGCGACGATCTCGCCGTCGTCGACCCGGAGACCGGAGCCGAGCTGCCGCGCGCCCGGCTCGATCCGGCCGGCCGGCTGCTGAACGGCGCGGAGGCGATAGGCGAGCTGGTCAACCGCGGCCGCAGCTCGTTCGAGGGCTACTGGCGCAACCCCGAGGCGACCGCCGCCCGCACCCGCGGCCGGGGCGACGGCCGGACCGGCGCCGGCTGGTACTGGACCGGCGACCTCTTCTTCCGCGACGCCGCGGGCTTCTTCCACTTCGCCGGGCGGACGGACGACCGGCTGCGGGTGGACAGCGAGAACCTGGCCGCCGCGGTGATCGAGAACATCCTCGCCCGTTACGCCCCGGCCGCCGGCGCCGCCGTCTACGCGGTGCCCGATCCCGTCGCCGGCGACCAGGTCATGGCGGCCCTCGCGGTGCCGGACGGCGCCGCGTTCGACCCGGACGATTTCACGGCCTTTCTCGCCGCCCAGGCCGATCTCGGCACGAAGATGGCGCCCCGCTTCGTCCGGACGATGGCCGCGCTGCCGGTGACCGCCACGAACAAGGTGCACCGCGTCACCCTGCGGCGGGAGGGATTCCGGTGCCCGGACCCGGTCTGGTGGTCACCGCTCACCCCGACGGGCCCGACCGCCCGGGCCCTCCCCGCCGGCAGCACCTATCGCCCGTTCACCGCCGGGGACCGGGCCGCCCTCCTGGCGCTCTACCGCGAGCACGACCGGGCGCACCTTCTGGACCGCTGAGCCGGTGGCCGCCGACGGGCGCTCCGTCCGCCCCGCCCCACACAGCAGAGTGGGCGTCCCCGGAGAACCGGAAACGCCCACTCGATACGTGCGCCGCCAGGGACTCGAACCCCGGACCCGCTGATTAAGAGTCAGCTGCTCTAACCAACTGAGCTAGCGGCGCGCGCTGACGAAAGAAATACTACCTGGTCGAGAGGGGTGCTCCGGACCACGGGAGGGAGGGCCGAGGGCCGGTCCCGCCGGCGACCGTCCGGCCGCGACCCGGCTCAGATCGCCAGCGACAGCAGGACCGGAGCGGCCTTGCGGTTGAGCGCGTCGGCGGCCTGGCGCAGCCGGTGGGCGTGCTCCAGCGGCATGGACAGAGCCAGGCAACCGACCGTCGCACCGGCGGTGATCGGTACGGCCGCACAGACCGTGCCGACGGCGTACTCCTGGAGGTCGAGCACGGGGACCGTGGGCGGCTGGCTGTCGAGCTTGTGGAACAGGACCTTCTCGTTGGTGATCGTCCGGGAGGTGAGCCGGGCGGTCTTGTGGCGGGAGAGGTGGTCCTTGCGGCCGTCGTGGTCGAGCTGGGCGAGCAGGCACTTGCCGACCGCGCTGGCGTGCGCGGTGCGGTGGAATTCGGCCCACTCGTTGACCTTGGGAGCCAGCGGCCCGTCGGCGTAGTGGAGGATCTTCACCTCGCCGTCGATGTACCGGCTGATGTACACCGCCGCGCCGACCGAGTCGCGCAGCTGGTCGAGGGTGACCTGAAGCTTGTTGCGCAGGGCCTGGGTGCGTTTGTTGCCCGAGCCCAGGAGCAGCAGTGCGTCGCCGATGACATTCGCGCCGTCGGAAAGCTGCTCGACATAGCCCTCGCGCCGGAGCATCGACAGCATGGGGGCGAGGTGGCCGGGGGACAGGCCGGTGTCGCGGGCGATCTGCGCGTCGGTCACGCCGCCGGCGTGCCGGGAGATCGCTTCGAGTACGCGCAGGGCGTACTGCACCGAATGGAACGGCGCGGTCGGCTCGGGCTTCAGCGCCACGGTGTCCCCCTAGCAGGTTGGTACCGCTTGCGTCGTGACCTCCGCCGGTGGTCACGGCCGGCGGACAGGGCCCGGCCGCTCCCGGACAACGGGGGCTGCCCTCACGATAGCGGCCAACGACCGTCGGCGGAGGGGGTCTTGACCGAAAAGAAGCGCGTCCCGGTTTTCCGGAGCGGGGCGCGCGACGTTGGCATATGCCAAGGTCACAAGGCCGGGTGTCCGGGAGTCACCGGGCCCCCGAGGGGTATCCGGCCACGTCGCACCGGGGCGGAAAAGGGCCGGCCGAGGGTGCGGAACTGGCCATCGCCGTGGCCGGTCCGGTGAGTTGGCGGGCAAGGGTGCCCCTTCGGCCGCCGGTCCGCAAGGTTTTCCGGCCGCCCCGGTGGGGCGGGAACGGCGGCGGGTGGTGTGCCCCGGCAGGGACACACCACCCGAACCCGTCACCTACGGCGTGCCGTTCACCGCACGGCTCACAGCACGGCGCTCAGGAACTCCCGGGTGCGCTCGTGCTCCGGCTCGGTGAAGATCTTCTCCGGGGAGCCGGACTCGATGACCCGTCCGGCGTCGAACATCAGGACGTCGTCGGAGATGTCCCGGGCGAAGTTCATCTCGTGGGTCACGCACAGCATCGTGATGTCCGTGGTGTGGGCGATGTCCCGCAGCACGTCCAGCACCCCGGCCACCAGCTCCGGGTCGAGCGCCGACGTCACCTCGTCCAGCAGCAGCACCTGCGGGCGCATCGCCAGCGCCCGGGCGATGGCGACCCGCTGCTGCTGGCCGCCGGAGAGCTGGGTGGGGTACTTGTCGAGATGCTCGGTCAGGCCCACCAGGTCGAGGAGCTCGCGGGCCCGCTCCTCGGCGGCGTCCTTGTCCATCCCGAGGACGTGCACCGGCGCCTCGGTGATGTTCCGCAGCACCTTCATGTTCGGGAAGAGGTTGAACTGCTGGAAGACCATGCCGATCTTCTTGCGGACCTCGCGGGTGTGCTTCTCCCCGGCCGGTACGAGCTTGCCGCCCTTCTCCTCGTGCGTCAGGTACTGGCCGCCGACCCTGATCGTGCCCTCGTCCGGCTTCAGCAGCGTCATCAGCAGCCGCAGGATCGTGGTCTTGCCGGATCCGGAGGGGCCGATGAGGGTGACGTGCTTGCCCGACGAGACGGTGAAGTCCAGCGAGTCCAGGACGGTGTGGGTGCCGAACCGCTTGGTGACCTTGTCGAAGCGGATCAGCTCGGCGTCTCCCCCGGACTCCGCGGGGTTCGCCGTTTCTCCGGTGTGGTCCTTCGGGTGATTGCTGTCAGCGGACAAGGCGACGCTCCAGGGCTCGCAGGAGGAGGGAGGTGGGGTAGGAGATGACCACGAAGAGGATGCCGACGACGGTGATCGGCTCCAGGTAGTCGAAGGTGGTGGCGCTGATGCTGTTCGCCTGGAAGAGCATGTCGGCGACGGTGATGCCGGCCAGCAGCGGCGTGTCCTTGAACATCGCGATGACGTAGTTGCCCAGCGCGGGCACCACCCGGCGGAACGCCTGCGGCAGGATCACCGCGATCCAGGTGCGCCGGGCCGGCAGGCTCAGCGCCGTCGCGGCCTCCCACTGGCCGGGCGGGACCCCCTCGATACCGGCGCGGTAGACCTCCGAGGTGTACGTCGAGTAGTGCAGGCCCAGGCCGATGACGCCGGTGGTCAGCGGCGCGAAGGTCAGTCCCCAGCCCGGCAGGACGAAGAACAGGAAGAACAGCTGCACCAGCAGCGGGGTGTTGCGGATGAACTCGACGAAGACGCTCACCGGCCAGGTCACCCAACGGCTCGGCGCGCGCAGCGCCAGCGCCCAGACCAGGCCGAGCGCGAACGACACCAGCGAGCCGTAGATCGTCGCCTGGACGGTGATCCACAGACCCTTGAGGATGTCGGGCATGATCTCGCCGACATAGCTCCACGACCAGTTGTTCACGGCTTTCCTCCGGTGGCCAGCGCCTCGGGACCCTGCTTTTCGACGGGCAGCTTGCGGGAGAACCAGCCCTCGCCCTTGGGCACCGCCCGGCCGATCGAGGCCTTGGCGCGGCGCTCCAGGACCCGCATGATCCGGGTCAGCACGAACGCGACCGCGAAGTAGAGGACGAGGATGATGCCGTAGATCTGGGCGCTCTGACCGGTCGACAGCCGGGCCAGCTTGGCCTGGAAGGTGAGTTCGCCGATGGACAGCAGCGAGGCCAGCGCGGTGCCCTTGAGCAGCTCGATCAGCAGGTTGTTGAACGGCGGCATCATCTCGGGCACGGCCTGCGGCAGGATCACCTTCTGCAGCCGCTGCCAGGGCGTGAAGCTCAGCGCGATGGCCGCCTCACGCTGGGCGGGGGCCACCGCCTGGACGGCGCCGCGGACGATCTCGGAGCCGTACGCGCCGTACGACAGGCCCAGTGCCAGGGTGCCGGCCCAGATGCCGACCAACTGCCAGCCCAGCAGCGGCAGCGCGAAGAACAGCCAGAACATCAGCACCAGTGCCGAGGTGCCGCGGAAGAATTCCACATAGACACCGGACAGGAAGCGGACGATCCAGAACCGTGAGGTGCGGGCGAGGCCGACGCTGAAGGCGACGACCGCGGCCAGGGCGGCGCTGTAGACCATCAACTGGATGGTGATCCACAGCCCCTCGAAGAAGAGTCCCCACAAAGCGCCGGTCATTTCTTACAGAGCTCCTTCGCCGTGAGGTCGGTCTGGAACTCCTTGGTGAAGCCGTACGGCCGGGCGATGCGCAGGAGTTCGCCGCTCTTCTTCATCTTCTGGAGCTCGCGGTTGAAGGCGTCGCGCAGCTTGGTCTCGCCGATGCGGAAGCCGTAGCCGCCGCCGTCGCGCTGCGGCTTGCCGTCGACCTCCGGCGTGAACGGCGCGGTCATCTCCACCTTGGGGTGGGCGCCGGTCTTCAATGCCTCGATCATGGTCAGCGCGGTGCCGGCGAAGACGTCGATCCGGCCGGCCTCCAGGGCCTCCATGCCGGCGATCTGGTCGCCGTAGGTCTGGATCGAGCTCTTCTTGACGCCGTTGCCGACCGCGTAGTCGATCTCCGCATAGCCGATACCGGAACCCATCCGGTAATTCCCCTTGGCGATGTCCGCATAGGAGTGGATTTTTTTCGGGTTGCCCTTCAGGACGAGGAAGGCGTCCTTGCTCTCGTAATCCGGGTCGGAGAAGAGGACGGCCGCACAGCGCGCTTTGTTGATGAACATGCCCGCGACGATCACGTCGTACTGGAACGAATGCAGACCGGGCACCAGGGCGCCGAATTCGACGGGTACCGGCTCGAAGTTCTTGATGCCCAGCCGCCGGAAGATGGTCTTGGCGACCGCGGGGGCCTCGCCGGTCAGTTCGCCTTTGTCGTTGATGGAGGCATAGGGCGGCTCGCTGGCGATTCCCATGCGGACGGTGCCCTTTTTCCGCAGATCCTCCAGCTGGTGTCCGCCGCCGGTCGCCCCGGAGACGTCGACCCGTGAGCAGCCCGTGCCCGCTCCCATCGCGCCCGCCGCGCCGAGCGCCGCCACCCCCGCGAGCAGCGATCGGCGTCGGATTCCGCCGGTCAATTTTCTATTGATCATTCTGTTCTCCTGTGGTGGAGCCATGGGCGCGCGACTACCCGAACACCCGGCATATATGCCGATCGTTTCCGGCCCTTGATGCAAGCGCCGCGGAGTTGTTCCGTACGCCGGTATTGCCCACCTACGATCGGGGGCATGACCGATCGCTTCATCGAAGTCTCCCTGGACAAGCGCGGCGTGAGCTGCACGGCCAAGTTGCTCGACGACCGCGCGCCGATCACCTGCAATGCCGTGTGGGACGCACTCCCGCTCGGCGGCGACGTCTACCACGCCAAATACGCCCGCAACGAGATCTACGCCCTGCTCGCGCCGTTCGCTCCCGAGGAGCCGCCGCTGGAGAATCCGACGATCACTCCGATCCCCGGCGATCTGTGTTACTTCACCTTCACGGACACACAACTGGGGACGAAGTCCTACGGTTACGAGAGCCAGGCCGCGCACCAGGGCCGCGCCACCGTCGTCGATCTCGCGCTGTTCTACGAGCGGAACAATCTGCTGATCAACGGTGACGCGGGCTGGGTGCCGGGCATCGTGTGGGGCAGCGTCGTCGACGGCCTGGACCGGATGGCCGACGCCTGCCAGGACCTGTGGCGGGCCGGGGCGCTGGGGGAGACCCTCACCTTCCGGCGGGCATAGGAGGCGCGGGGATCCGTGCGGTCCCCGCCTCGTAGAGGGCATGCGCGGCGCGCAGCACCAGCGCGTCCGCATGCCGCGCCCCGACCAACTGGACGCCGATCGGCAGCCCGTCGCCGTCCACGCCGCACGGCAGCGTCGCGGCCGGCTGCTGGGTGAGGTTGAAGGGGTAGGTGAACGGTGTCCAGCCCGTCCAGCGCGTGTGGCCCGACCCGGGCGGCACCTCGGCGCCCGCCTCGAAGGCGGTGATCGGTTCCGTCGGGGTCACCAGCAGGTCGTAGGCGCTGTGGAAGCGGCCCATGGCCTGGCCGAGCGCCATCCGCGTATCGACCGCGGCCAGATAGTCCAGCGCGCTGTAGCGGGCGCCCTGCTCACAGATCTCCCGCAGCCCCGGGTCGAGCAGCGCCCGGTCCGCGTCGTCCAGATGCTGCACCACCCGGGCCGCGCCGCTGAACCACAGGGTGTGGAAGGCCTCCACGGGGTCCGCGATGCCCGGGTCGATCTCCTCGACGCAGGCGCCGAGCCCGGCGAGGGTGTCGACGGCCCGGCGGACCGCCGCGGCGACCTCCGGGGCGACCGGCACGTCCCAGCCGAGCGACGGGCTGTAGGCCACCCGCAGTCCGGAGACCGGGCCGGCCAGCTCCGCACGGAACGAGCCGGCCGCCGGACCGAGCTGGGACCAGTCCCGCCAGTCCGCCCCGCAGATCACGTCCATCGCCAGCGCCGCGTCCGCCGCGTCCCGGGTCATCGGCCCGACGTGCGCCAGCGTCCCGAACGGGCTCGCCGGATACAGCGGCACCCGCCCGTAGGTCGCCTTGAGCGCGAAGATTCCGCAGAACGACGCCGGGATGCGCACCGAGCCGCCGCCGTCCGTGCCCAGGCTCAGCGGCCCCGCGCCCGAGGCCACCGCCGCCGCGCTGCCGCCGCTGGAGCCGCCCGCGGTGCGCTCGGGGTCGTAGGGATTGCCCGTCACCCCGTGCCGCGGACTGTCGGTGACGCCTTTCCAGCCGAACTCGGGGGTGGTGGTCTTGCCGACGAACACCGCACCGGACTCCCGCAGCCGGGCGACCGACGGGGCGTCCTCGTCCCAGGGGCCCTCGGCCCGCACCGTGCGCGAACCGCGCAGCGTCGGGGCGCCCCGGGTGAGGATCAGATCCTTGACGGTGACCGGTACCCCGTCCAGCGGACCGGCCGGGGTCCCGGCCCGCCAGCGCTCCTGCGATGCCCCGGCTCCCGCCAGCGCCTCGTCCGCGTCGATCAGGGTGAAGCAGTTCGTCGCGGCCTGGGCGGCCTCGGCGCGCGCCAGCACCGCCCGGGCCGCCTCGACGGGGGAGAATTCGCCGGCCGCGTACCCGGCCGTGAGCCGGGTTGCGGTGAAGTCGGCGAGGTCGGTCGGTTCGGTGGTCATGCGTCCTCCGAGCGTCGTCCGCCCCGGCGGGGCGGTGGGGGAGCGGGACGGCCCAGGGCCTGTCCGAGGGGCAGGGTCGGACAGGCCCTGGCCGGGCCCGGCAGCCGGGCGCCGTCAATGCACCGGTACGTACCCGAGCCGTTTGTCGACGACGTTGTCCAGCGGCTCGCCCGCCGACCACCGGTCGAAGTTGTCCTGGAACTGCTCGGCGAGGGCGTCCCGCCAGCCCAGGGTGTCGCCGCTCATGTGGGGCGAGACGATCAGATGCGGGACGTCCCACAGCGGGCTGTCCGTGGTGAGCGGCTCCTGCTCGAAGACGTCCAGCGCCGCCGCCGCGATCCGCCAGGCGCGCAGCGCCGCGACCAGATCGGCCTCGACGACCAACGGCCCGCGCCCGACGTTGATGAACCGGGCCCGCTGTGGCATCCGCTCGAAGGCCGCCTTGTCGAACAGCCCGCGGGTGGCGTCGGTCAGCGGCGCCGCACAGATCACCCAGTCCGCATGGGGCAGCAGCCCGTCCAGCGCCTCGCTCGGGTGCACCCGGCCGAAGCGCGGATCGTCCCGGCGCTCCCGGCGGCCGACCAGATCGACCTTGATGCCCAGCGCCAGCAGGGTGCTGCCGATGGCCCGGCCGATCGGCCCGGAGCCCACCACGACGGCCCGGCTCCCGGCCAGCCGCAGCGTCTCGCGGTGCCGCCAGCGCCGCTGCCGCTGGAGCTCCCAACTTCCGTAGAAGTCCTTCGCCATCGCGATCACCAGCCCGGCGACGTACTCGGCGATCGGTTGCTCGAAGACGCCGCGGGCATTGGTCACCACGGTGTCGTCGGCGATCAGCGCCGGGCACAGCAGCTGATCCACTCCCGCGCTGGCGGTGTGCACCCACCCCGGTTTGGGGCTCTTCTCCGGCCAGGCTCTGCGGATCGCTTCGGAGGTGAAATCCCAGGCCAACAACACGTCGGCGGAGGGGAGTTGGCCGGCGAGCGACTCCTCGTCGGTGAAGATCACCCGGGCCCGGCCGGCGAGCCGGTCCAGCTTCGGCGGCGGGTCGGATCCGAGGACGAGGACGGTGCTTTCGGACATAGCCAGAAACCGTTCTGAAACGTGAGCCCTCTTCAATGGAAAGGGGCGCCGACAGATGCCTGAGATGCGAGGATTGACCACGCTAAGAAGTCGTATCTACCGTGTCAACAACGGCACTGTCCCGACGTCCCGGCTTGATCCGGCTGCACCACCTCCTCGGCCACTGGCCTGGCCATTCCAGCCCTTCGTTTTGTTCTAGGGGCCTTCATGGACGTCTCTTTTCTGGGTGGCCCACAGCCGCAGCTCGGCGTGGGTGTTGTCGCTCCCTTCGACTTCGCGCTCGACCGAGAGCTGTGGCGATGGGTGCCCGACGACGTGTCCCTCCACCTCACCCGAACACCCTTCGTGCCGGTCGAGGTCAGCCTCGACCTGGCCCGGCTGGTCAGCGAGCACGAAACCCTGGACGCCGCGGTCCAAGCGCTGTGCGCGGTGTCACCGCAGGTCATCTCCTATGCCTGCACCTCCGGCAGCTTCGTCGGGGGGATGGCGGGCGAGCGGGCCATGTGCGCCGCGATGGTCCAGGCGGGGGAGGTGCCCTCCCTCACCACCTCGGGCGCGCTGATCGAAGCGGTGCGCGAGATCGGCGCACGGCGCATCGCCGTGGTCACGCCGTACACGAAATCGGTCACCGACTCCCTGGAGGACTTCCTCGGCGAGGCGGGCATCACCGTCACCGGCCGGGCCTATCTCGGGCTGACCCGGCACATCTGGAAGGTGCCCTACCGCGACGTCGTCGACATGGCCCGCGCGGCCGTGGTCGGTGACACCGAGGCCCTCTTCATCAGCTGTACGAACCTGCCGACGTACGACGTCATCCCGCAGTTGGAGGCCGAGCTGCGGATGCCGGTGCTGTCGGCCAACCAGGTCACGATGTGGGCCGCGCTGCGCGCCATCGGCGTCGCGGCGGTGGGCCCGTATCAGGCGCTGCTCGATCCGGTGGCACGGCGCGGGCCGGCCGCGATGAGCGGATCGGAGCCGGTGGACACCGGACCGCGGGCGACCCCCGAGGCCGCCTTCGCCGGGCCTCCCGCGCCACCGGAGGGGGAGGTGGTCGACGGCCTCGAACCGCCGCCCTACCCACCCGAGGACACCGGAGGCCTGCCCCCGGTCTGAGGGTCCGCCCCCGGTCCCGGACGCTGCCGGCGTGACCCCGCTCGCCGGCAGCGCTCCGTCCGTACCGCACCGCTCCACCCGTGAACGCATCCACGAACGCCCCTGCATCCGCAGCCGTACGCGCAAGGGAGACCTGCATGGCATCGGTCGGCTTCCTCTATCCCGGATACTCCGCGGAGGACGACTACCCCCGTATCGAAGAGCTCCTGGGCGGCACGGTCCGCCTGCCGCTGGTCCACACCGACATCGGCGAGGACGCGCACCGCGTCGACGCGCTGCTGGAGATGGGCTCCGCCGCGCGGCTGGCGGCCGGCGTCGACGAGCTCAAGGAGCGCGGCGCCGAGGCAGTCGTCTGGTCCTGTACCAGCGCCAGCTTCGTCTTCGGCTGGGAAGGCGCCCACGAACAGGTCCGGGAGCTGTCCGCCACCGCCGGCCTGCCCGCGTCCAGTACGTCCTTCGCCTTCGCCCATGCCGTCCAGGCGCTCGGGGCACGGCGGGTCGCGATCGCGGCCACCTACCCCGACGATGTCGCCGAGCACTTCCACGCGTTCTTGAAGTCCGCCGGGACGGAGGTCGTCTCGACCCGCGCCAGCGGCATCATCACCGCCGCCGAGGTCGGCACCTGGGGCCGCGCGGAGGTGCTGGCGCTGGCTCGCGCCGGCGACCATCCCGATGCCGAGGTGGTACTGCTGCCCGACACCGCGCTGCACACCGCCGACCATCTGCCGGCCCTCGAAGCGGAGCTGCGCAAGCCGGTGCTCACCGCGAACCAGGTGACGGTCTGGGAGGGGCTGCGGCTGCTCGACCGCACCCTCTCCTGCCCGGTGCTCGGCACCCTCTTCTCCCGGACCTCGCACGCCTGACCCCGGGCGGGGGCCGGACGCTGCGGCCCGGCCCCCGCCAGGGAAGCGGTCCTCCGCCCCGGAAGCGGTCCCCCGCCCCGGAAGCGGTCCTCCGCGCGGGATCTGACCCGGGAATAAGTGGAGATACTCTCCGGTTGCCCTCACGGCAGACCAGCGACGCGAGGAGGACCGCACCGTGAGCGGTGAAGCGGACGAGATCCGGGGCAGCGGCGAGACGATCCACGACGACGGCGACGGGATACGGGGCACCGCCCTGGGCAGCGCCCCGGTCCCGCTGTCGGTGCTCGACCTGGTGACGGTCGGCGCGGGCCACACCGCGTCCGGTGCGGTGCGCACCGCCGTCGAGCTGGCTCGTACGGCCGAACGCCGCGGCTTCCACCGCTACTGGGTCGCCGAGCACCACTCCATGCCCGGCGTCGCGTCCTCCTCGCCCGCGGTGCTGCTCGCCCATCTCGCCGCCCACACCGCACGCATCCGGCTCGGGTCGGGCGGCGTGATGCTGCCCAACCACGCCCCGCTGGTCATCGCCGAGCAGTTCGGCACCCTGGAGGCGATGGCTCCCGGCCGCATCGACCTGGGCCTGGGCCGGGCACCGGGCACGGACGGCGCCACCGCCGCCGCGCTCCGCAGGGGCCGCCACCACGAAGGGGCAATGGGGTCTCCCCTGCTCGAGCGAAGCCGAGAGCTTGGGGACGAGTTCCCCCAGCAGCTGGCCGAGTTGACCCGCTTCCTCGACGACTCCTTCCCCGACGGCCATCCGTACGCCGGGATCCACGCGGTCCCCGGCCCGGTCCAGGGAACCTCGCCCGGCGGGGTCCAATCCGCCCACCGGCCGCCCGTGTGGCTGCTCGGCTCGTCGGGTTTCAGCGCCCGGCTGGCCGGCTCGCTCGGCCTGCCGTTCGCCTTCGCGCACCACTTCTCCGCCGCCCACACCCTCCCCGCGCTGGACCTCTACCGCGCCTCCTTCCGCCCCTCCGAGACGCTCGCGGAGCCGTACGCCCTGATCGGGGTCGCGGCGCTGGCCGCCGAGGAGGAGCGCGAGGCCCGCCGCCAGGTCATGACCGGCGCGCTGTCCATGCTCCGGCTGCGCACCGGCCGCCCCGGCCTCGTCCCCACCCCGGAGGAGGCCGCGGCGTACCCCTTCCAGGAGGCGGAACGCCACTTCGTCGACAGCTGGCTCGGCAACGTCGTCCACGGCACCCCGGACGCGGTCCGCCAGGGCCTGGACGACCTCGCCAAGCGCACCGGCGCCGACGAGCTGATGATCACCGCCAACGCCCACGGCAGCGCGGCCCGGCTGCGCGCGTACGAGCTGATCGCGGACGCGTACGGGTTGCCGCGGGGCTAGGGCCTGTCGTTCGGTTCAGGCCCCCGTATGGCGGCCCGCGTCGAGGAGGGCCTCGACGCGGTCGGGGGCCACGGGACGGGAGTAGAGCCAGCCCTGGCCGGTGTCGCAGCCGATCCGGCGGAGCCGCTCGGCCTGCTCGGCGCTCTCCACGCACTCGGCGGTGACCGTGAGGCCGAGCCGGTGCGCCAGCGCCACCAGCGCCTCGACGATCATCTCGTCCGCGGGGTTGGGGTGCTCCTGCGAACGGAAGCCGCGGACGAAGGAGCCGTCCAGCTTCAGCACCGACACCGGCAGGCGGCTGAGGTAGGCGAGGTTGGAGTAGCCGGTGCCGAAGTCGTCGATGGCGATCCGTACGCCCATGTCGCTCAGCGCCTGCAGGGCCTGCAGCGGCCGGCCGGCCGAGCCCATCACCGCCGACTCGGTCAGCTCCAGCTGCAGCAGATGCGGCGGCAGCCCCGTCTCGGCGAGGATCCCGGCGACATCGGCGACCAGGTCGGAGTCCCAGACCTGACGTACGGCCACATTGACGCTGACGAACAGCGGCTGGTCCGGGTGCGCCAGCTGCCAGGCACGCGCCTGGTGACAGGCCCGCTCCAGGATCCAGCGGCCCAGCTCGACGATCGCGCCGTTCTCCTCCGCCAGCGCGATGAACCGATTCGGCGACAGCGTCCCGAACTGCGGGTGCCGCCAGCGCACCAGCGCCTCCACGCCCTGCGCCCGGCCGTCCCCCAGTCCGACCAACGGCTGGTACTCCAGGGTGAATTCGCCGCGGTCGACGGCCGGCCGCAGGGTGCTGGAGAGCGCCTGCCGGGTCATCCGGTGGGCGTTGCGCTCCGGGTCGAAGAGCGTCCAGCGGGCCTTGCCGTCCTCCTTCGCCCAGTACAGCGTGGTGTCCGCGGCCTGCATCAGACCGGTGGCGGTGGTGCCGCCGGCGGCCCGCTCCACCACGCCGATGCTCGCCGAGACCGACAGTCGCTGCCCGGCCAGGTCGAACGGGCGCTGCAGCGCGTCCAGGACGCACTGGGCGAGCTCGGCCAGCTGTTCGGTGCCGGTGGAGTCTTCCACCAAAAGAGCGAACTCGTCACCGCCGAGTCGCGCGACCAGATGCCCGGCGCGGCCCGGCCCGCGGTCCGCGGCGCTCTCCGCACAGCGCGTCAGCCGCTGCGCCACCGCGCTCAGCAGCCGGTCGCCGACGCGGTGCCCGAGGGTGTCGTTGACGGCCTTGAAGCCGTCCAGGTCGAGGTAGCAGAGCCCGATCCGGCCGGTGCCGGACGGCTCGACGGAGGCGGATTCCAGCGCGGTGGAGAGCCGCTCGAAGAACAGCGCCCGGTTGGGCAGCCGGGTCACCGGGTCGTGCATCTGCAGATGCCGCAGCCGGGCCAGCAGATCGTGCCGGTCGCTGATGTCCGCGACCGACAGCAGCATCCGCTCCTCGCCGCTGAGCGGCTCCGGGGTGAGCGGCTCGACGGTCACCTCCACCCAGACGGAGTGCCCCTCGGTGTGTTTGAGCCGGCGGGTGCAGCGCAGCCGTTCGCTGCGCCCGCACAGCACCTCGCGGTAGGCGGTCCACACCCGGGGGTCGGCGCCGAGGTCGGTGAGGTCGGCCGCGCTGGTGGCGACCAGCTCGTCCGGGTCGGTGCCGAGCAGCTCGCCGAAGGCGGGGTTGGCGGCGAGCACCAGGCCGTCGCGGTTGAGGACGGCCATCGCCAGCCGGCCCGCGTAGAAGGCCGCGCGGTAGTCGCCGAGCGAGGCCGCGCCGTCGTCGCGGCGGCCGGTCGGGGCAGGCCGGGTCTCGGCGGGTTCTTTGGTCGTGCCATTACGCTCCGTCACTGAGGGGAGCGTCGCCCCGGGCGTGCGGCCCGGGCTGTCGGGGTGTCCGCTCACTGCTCGCTCCCGCATGGCGCTTGTCTCGTGATGGAGGGGGGATCTCGCGCTGGAAAGTGTGGCGATCATAGAGGCTGGTGCAACGGCCGATCCAGCGACGCAACCGGGATCCTCCGCCCGCATGACGGAACTTCAGCCATTTCTGTCCGCCTGTGTTCATGCCGAATGCCCCGTTGGTCGTTTGTGACTTTCCGTTACGAGTCAATGAAGACGCGCCGGTCACCCGCCCGGGTCTCCAAAACGGGCCGAATAGCATTAAATCGCCCCAGGGTAGATGAGGTCTCCGAATCCGTCCCTGGAGGTATGTGTGCCGTGCGCCCGGACACCCGACGGGGGAGACCGCCGCCGTCTGCGGCGCTTCGCGGCCGTCGCCACGTCCCTGAGCGCGCTCATCGCCACCTCGATCGTGGCGGGCCCCGCCACCGCCTCCGAGGCCGTGCTCCCGTGCGCCCTGGGACGCACCGACGCGCACCACTCCGAGGGGGTCGACGGCTGGAACGGGTCCTATCCGCGCCCGGACCGCCGGCTCGACGCCGTCATGATCTACCTGTCCTTCCCGGACGCCCGGCCCGAGAGCACCCCGCAGGAGCTGTCCCACGACTACTTCCCGGCCACCTCGGGCTTCTTCGCCCGTGCCTCGTACGGCCGGTTCCGGCTGCGGCCGCACATCCACCGCTCCTGGGTGCGGATGCCGCGCCCCTCCGCCTCGTACGGGATACAGCGTGACTGGGACGCCGACCGGCGCTCGGCCTATCTGCGCGACGCGGTCGCCGCCGCCGATCCGTCCGTGGACTTCAGCCGCTACGACGTGGTCTATTTCGTCGCCGATCCGGACGCCCCCGGCGTCGACTCGGACGCCACCAAGGTCGTCAACCTCGACCAGCCGATGCACGCCGACGACCGCGATCTGCGCCGGTTCGTCACCGTCTTCGAGCAGAGCCCGCCGGACCGCAACGTCCTCGCCCACGAGACCGGGCACGTCTTCGATCTGCCGGATCTCTACCACCGGCCCGAGGGCGGCAAGGGCGACTGGGACACTTACGTAGGCGACTGGGACCTCATGGGCAGCCAGTTCGGCCTGGCGCCCGACCCCTTCGCCTGGCACAAGTGGCGGCTCGGCTGGATCACCGACCGGCAGGTCGACTGCATCGACCTGGCCGGCCCGGCCATGCACTCCCTGCGGACGCTGTCCGCCCCCGGGGACGCCGGCGAGCGGCGCCGGCCGCGGCTCCTGGTGCTGCGTACGGGGCACGACAGCGCCCTGGTCATCGAGGCACGCGACGCCACGGGCAACGACCGCTCGCTGTGCACCGAGGGCGTCCTGGTCTACCGCGTGCACAGCGACACCGCCTCCGGCTCGGGGCCGGTGCAGGTCCTCGACGGCCACCCCGGCACCTCGGCCTGCTGGGGTACCTCGGTCTATCCGCCGCTCGCGGACGCGCCGCTGGGCGTCGGGGAGAGCATGGACGACGCCAAGGACGGCGTCCGCATCCAGGTCGCGGGCCGGACCACCGACGGGGACTGGGCGGTCAAGGTCGGGCACGGCTGACGCCGGCCCGGCACACCGCGGGAGCGCACACGACGAAGGCCCCCATCATGGTGGAGGCCTTCGTTTGTCTGTGCGCCGCCAGGGACTCGAACCCCGGACCCGCTGATTAAGAGTCAGCTGCTCTAACCAACTGAGCTAGCGGCGCCTGCTGACGGGGAAAACATTAGCATCCTGGCCGGGGAGGGCAAAAATCGGTTTGTCTCAGCCCGGTGTGAGCGCCGAAACGCGGTGCTGAGCTGCGGTGTCCCGCTCCGGCCCGGCCATCGAACGGGCGGCGCGGACGCACGCCCACAGCAGGACGTCCGGACCCGGCAGCCAGGGGTTGCGGACATCCGGTGCCACCAGCCAGCGGGAGGCGGCCGGACCGGACGGGTCCTCGGCGGCCGCGGCGGCGACCTCGGCCGCGCCGTGGCGGGGGTGCAGCGGGGGGACGGTCACCGCGTCGCCGCTGCCGTGGCACAACAGCGGGGGGACGGCGGCGGCCCACTCCTCCCAGACGAGCAGCGCGGGCAGCCGCTGGGCCGCGCCCGGGGTGGCGAACAGCAGGATCCGGCCGCGGTGCGCGGCCACCGGCCCCGAGCCGGGGCCGGTGGACCATAAGTGGTCCACCATCCGCCGCCCGAAGAGCGCGGGGGCATTGATGACGTCGAAGGCGGTGCCGCACGGCAGCACGCTCGGGGCCGCCGGCTGGGCGGCCCACGCCGCCTGTACCGCGTCCGGGTCGGGGCCGGCGGAGGCGAGCCAGTCCGCGCCGGCGAGCGTGACATATGCCGAGGTGGGAAAGGCCAGGGTGCGCGGGGTGTCAGGCAGCCAGTCGCTCATGGGAACAGGTCTACCCAGCCGGCGCGCCAGGTCTTCGCTGATTGCGGGAAATCGGGGCGGGGCGGGGCGGGAGCCGGTATCTTTCGCTCCCTGCATATGCCCCCGGCCCATGATCATGGACCATGAGCCGGAGGGGACGCCTGGGGCGGGCAGCACCCCCGGAGCCGGCCGAGGGCGGGGGCGGTCAGTCCATGTCGCCGGGCAGCGAGCTGCCGCTGCGCATCAGGCTGCGCCCGAACTCGATCATTTTCTGGGCGTAGTCCTCGGTCCACTCCGCCTGCTCGGCGAGCACGGCCAGCGGCATCCGGTCGAACCGGCTGGGGTCGGCCAGCTGGGCCGCGGCCAGCGCCTGGAACTCCGTGGCGCGGTCGGCCGCGGCGCGGAAGGCGAGGGTCAGCTCCGTGGCGCGGCTGAGCAGCTCGCGCGGATCCTCCATCGACTCCAGATCGAAGAAGTGCTCGGGATCGGCGGCGGCCTCGGGCGGCTCGAAGAGCAGCTGCGCGGGCTTCATGCGCCGTGGTCCGGGTGCCGCACCACGCGGGTCGGGAGCCGGCTGCGGCTCGGACATGTACCTACCTCCAGATCGAGTGCCGCATTCCATTGTCCCGCCCCGCGCAAGTACGCCCCGCCCAGGACCGTCCGCCGGCACGTACCGGCCGGCCGCGGCGGCGGGAAACCGGGGCCCGTCCGGCCTACGGGCGCCACCCCACCCGGTGTTCCGCCAGATGGGCGAGGACGGCGTGGTTGGCCTCCCAGCCGTCCGGGAACTTGACCGTGACGCCGAGGCTGACCGGTTCGGTCGAGGGGTGTTCGTCCAGCAGGTCGGCGACGCCCGCCCGGCAGACCACGATGCAGGCGTGGCGGTGGCGGGAGGCGAGCACACACAGCCGGCCGGTCTCCAGGTGGAAGGCGGTGGCGTCGGGGCGGCCGGAGAGCGGGTGCAGCACGACCGTGACGTCGAACTCGCGGCCCTGGAGGCGGTTGGCGGTGTCGACCGCGACGCCGGTCACCCCCAGCTGGGCGAGCGCGGCGCGGACGGCCGCCGCCTGGTCCCGGTGGGCCGTACCGACCGCGATCCGGCCGGCCGTCAGGGGCGCCGGGGCGGGCGCCTCCCCGGCCGCGGCCGGGGAGACCCCGCTGGTCGTGGCGCCGCCGCGGTCGAGGAGCCGGCGTACGACGTGGGCCACCGCGCGTACCGCTTCCGGGTCCGTACGCGGGGTGTGGCGGGCGGGGAGTTCCAGCAGGCCCCAGCCGGACTCGGCGGCCTCGTCCAGCACGCGGTCCACGCCCGAGCCGTCGCCCGGCACGCCGAACGCCAGCCGGCGGTCGCCGGGGCCGGTGCCGCTGCGGAACGGGGTGTACGGATAGAACGCGCGGGAGACCAGCGGCGCGGCCGAGGCGGGCAGCCGCCAGGAGACCGGCAGCCGGTGCTGCGGCAGACCGGGGTTGTGGGCCAGGAGCGTGGACACCGCGCTCGACGACGGGTCGTACGCCAGCCCCGCCCACTGCTCCGCGCCGACCACGCTGAAGGGATCCAGCTGGCCCGGGTCGCCGACGAACAGCGCCCGTTCGAAGAGCCCGGCGACGCTCAGCAGCGCGTCGGAGCGCATCTGATAGGCCTCGTCCACGATGGCGTGCCGCCAGGGCTCGTCGACCTTGGTGTACGCCCATTTCGCGGCCGTGGAGACCACGATGTCCATCCCGGCCAGCTCGGCGATCTTCGCGGACGTACGGACCGCGGGAAGCTCGGCCAGCGCCGGGTCGAAGGCCCCGGGCTCGCTGCTGTGCAGTCGGCCGACCGGCAGCCGCGGGTCCTTCTCGGCGAGCCGCAGCACGAGGTCGTCGACCTGGGAGTTGGTCTGCGCCACCACCATCAGCGGGCGTCCGGCGGCGGCGAGTTCGCGCGCCGCCCGCACCACGAGGGTGGACTTGCCGGCGCCGGGCGGGGAGTCCACGACCACCCCGCGCTGGGTGCCGTGCAGCGTGTCGTGCAGGATCCGGTCGGTCGCCGCGGCGGCCTCGGCGGCGGGATCGAAGGGCCGGCCGGGGTCGGGACGGTGAGCCTGAGTGGCCGTCATACGGCGGTGTTCTCCAGGGCGGTCGAGGGCCGGGGACGGGTCACAGATAGTCCTCCGCGGTCACGGGGTCGGGGGCGTCGTGCGGCGCACCGGCGGCACCGGGCGGCGGGCCGCCGTGCGTCCAGGGCGTCTCCTCGGGGTCCGGTAGCTCGGGCCCGCCGCGCGGGGAGTGCTCGAACAGCGTCCAGCACACGGTGTCCGCGGGCTCCGGCACCGACCCGGGCTCCGGGGCCCGGCCCCGCCCCATGCCGCCCGTCAGCCGCACCACCGGCGCCGCCTCGTCGCCATCCTCGAACGCGACGAACTCGGCGGTCTGCGTGCGGCCGTCCGGCAGCGGACGGTGGAGCCTGACGCCCTCCGCCAGCTGCGGGCGGTCGTCCGTGTGCACGGTGACCAGGGGGCGCGGCATCGGCCGCTTCCCCTCGGAGAAGGCCATCTCGACGGCGCTGACCGTGCCCTGGAACGCCTCGCCGGCCAGCCGGCGCCCCGCCATCACCAGCGGGTCGTCCAGGGCCTCCTGGGCGTCGAGCCGGGCCTGCGCGCTCTCCCGGGCCGACAACTTCTGGGCGGCGGTGACCGCGTCGTCCTGCCGGGGCTGCGGGGGCTCGCCGGCGCGTACCCGGTCCCGGTGCGCGGTGTACGACCAGCGGTCGCGCTTCCAGCGCTCGGCGACCCGCGTGCCCTCCGGCAGCGCCCGCAGCAGGTCGACGCCGTGCCACACGGCGTCCCAGGTCGGCCGCAACTGGCCCTCGATCAGGGCGCGGAGCGCCTCCTCGGCGCCCGGCAGCCCGGCGTCGTAGCGGGCCATCGCGGGCGCCAGCAGCCGGTTGTCGAACGCCGGGTCGGTGGCCGGGCCGGCCGGCGGGCAGAGCAGCTGCCCGTCCGCGTCCCGCGCGCACTCCGCGCGCTCGGCGGCCGCCCGCCCCGACATCCCCGGCGGCGGGTCGATCCACGACAGCAGCGCGCCCAGATGCTGGTCCTCCAGCGCGCTCTGGCCGGTGGCCCAGTGGCGGGTCAGCAGGTCCGTCATGGACAGCAGCAGACCGGAGCCCGGGACCCGCGCCCGCTCGCCGACATGCGTCAGCCAGCGGCCCAGCAGCGGGACGTGCGGCGGCGCGGGGTACGGCGCCTCCGGCTCCTGCTCGGCCGTGCGCCGGAACCGCATCGAGCGGCCCAGCAGCCGTACGAACTCGATTCCGGCGCCGCTGGGCACGAGCAACTGCGGTGCGTCCGCGCACAGTTCGACCTGCACCGGGACCTTCTTGCCGGTCTGAGGGTCGGTCTCCTTGCGCTCCTCCCACTCGACGGCGTCCGCGAAGCCGTCCATGTACGGCAGCACCGCCTCGGCCAGCTCGGCGAGGAACGCGAACCGCAGCTCACGGTCGCGCGGCTGGGGCACGGCCAGCAGCGCCGGCTTCTCGCGGTCCGTGCCGACCAGCGCGCCCAGCGGGGCACCGGCCTCGCCCGCGGTCGTCAACGGGACCAGCACCAGCGGCCGCTGGGACAGATGACGGTGGCGGACCGTGCACCGCGGTTGGGCGCGTCCCGCGGCGACCGCCTCCATCCGGGCCAGCGTGTCGATCAGTGACATCCCGGCTCCTCCGCTCGCGGCCCCGGCACCCTGGCCCGGGACAGTGTCTCGGCGCGCAGCGCGGCGGCCCGGCGCAGCGCGACGACGGCCGGGTCGTCCGGGCCGCCGGGCGCCACGGGCGGCTCCGGGGCACCGGGACCGGCCGCCGCCAGCACCTCCGCCACCGTGCGCAGCCCGCCCAACTCGCCCCGTACGCCGCGCCCCAGAGCCTCCACCGCGCCCTCCTCGCGGGACCGCTTGCGGCAGTGGAAGGCCAGTTCGCAGGCGGCCAGGCACTCGGGGGCGTAGGCCGCGCCGACCGCCTCGACGGCCTCGGCCAGCTCTTCGGGCGGACGGGTGGCCGTCTTCCCGTCGTCCCCGAGGCGGAGGTCGAAGGTGGTCCCCTCGGGGAGCGCGCCGGCGATGTCCTCGACGCGGGTGAGGCGGGCCAGCTGCCGTCGGGTCGTGGCCAACTGCTTGCGGACGTCGACGGACGCGGCGGTGGGGAGGTTGGAGAAGTCCTTCGGGCACACCAGCAGCACCCGGTCGCGGACCGTCACCTCGCGGCCCGTGTGCGCACCGACATGGCCGGCGACCGGCTCCAGGGCCAGGACGTACACCGCGGCCTGCCGGGCGGCGGCGCCCACCTTGGCGGCGTCCGCGGCACCGTCGATCATGGGGAAGGACTTGATCTCGACGACCGTCCAGCTGCCGTCCGGATGCACCACCACCGCGTCCGGCTCCACATAGGCGGGCGAGCCGGCCACCTCGACCGCCAGCATCGGGTGCCGCAGCAGCGCCCAGCCGCCGGCCGCGGTCGCCTCGCGCAGCGCCAGCGCCGTACGCGCCGTACGGCCCTCCGGTCCGGCCGCGGACAGCTCCGGGGTGGCGACCTCGTCGGGCGCGGGCGGCGGGGTGCCGGGCGGCAGCCGCTCGTGCAGCAGCCGCAGCAGTTCCGTGCCGCCGTCGGCGGTCACCCGGGCCTCGAAGGCATGGCTGCGGACGATCGCGAACTGGGACTGGCCGTACGCCGCGGGCGAGCCCAGCGCCTGGGCCAGCGCGGCCTTGTCGATGCCCGCGCCGTCCAGCAGCGCCCGGCGCCGGCAGCCGGGGTTGGCGGCCAGCGCGGCGAGCGCGCGGGCATCGAGGGAGCGGGGGCGGACACCGGGGCCGCGCAGTTCGGTGAGCCTTTGGCGCAGGCTCGGTGTCGCCGCCGGCCGCCCCGCCACGGGGGCGGCCGACGCGGGTCGGCCGTCGCGTGAAACGTTCACCCGCGGAAGTCTCGCATCCGGCACCGACAAGAGGGGCGTCCGCCCGCCCGGCCGCGGCGGGACGGCCCTCCCCGCCGGGCTCGGCCTCCCCCGCCGCGGACAAAACGACCCGGTGCGCGATGATGGAAAGCCCGCGGTCAGCGCCGCCCGCACCGAGCAACGATCAGCCGAGAAGCCGGCGAGAGGTACGACCATGGCACCGCGCATATTCCTGGCCAGGCACGGACAGACCGAGTGGTCCCTGTCCGGCAGGCACACCGGCCGCACCGACGTCCCGCTGTTGGACGAGGGCCGGCGCGGCGCCAAGCTGCTGGGCGAGCGGCTGCACCGCGCCCCCTGGGACGGCCTGCCGGGCGTCGAGGTCCGCACCAGCCCCCTGGTGCGCGCGAAGGAGACCTGCGAGCTGGCCGGTTTCGGCGACCGGGCGCAGCCCTGGGACGCCCTGATGGAGATCGACTACGGCGCGTACGAGGGCCTGACGCCGGACGAGATCAAGGCGACCCGGCCGGACTGGCTGATCTGGCGCGACGGGGTGCCGGAGGGCGAGACGCTCGCCGCGGTCACCGCCCGGGCGGACGAGGTCATCGGCTGGGCGCGGTCGGCCGACCGCGATGTGCTGGTCTTCGCGCACGGCCACATCCTGCGCGCCCTGGGCGCCCGCTGGCTGGGCCTGGACATCTCCTTCGGCGCCCGGATCCGGCTGGAGCCGACGTCCCTGTCGGTGCTCGGCCGGGCCTACGGGGAGCCGGCGATCGAGCGCTGGAACGACACCGGCCACCTCGGCTGACGGGCCACCTCGGCCGACGGCTCCCGGGCCGGCTCCGGCCCGGGAGCCGGCGGGGCGTCAGCCGGGCCCCGGCCCGGCGGCCGCGGCCGTCATCCGGGCGCCGCGTCCGGCGCCCCGCCACCGGACGCACCGGCCGCACCGGCCGCACCGGACGGACCGGTCGCTGCCGCCGCGTCCGATGCCGCGTGCCGCGCCAGGAAGTCGTCGACCGCACCCCGGTCGCGGTGCGCCCGCAGCGTGTGGACGGTGCGGTCGAGCATCGTGCGGATACGGGCCGAGCGGACCTGCGTCAGCAGCGTCAGCACCCGGCCCCCGGCCTCGGCGGCCTCCTCGTACTCCCCGCTGTCCGCGAGGTCGCCCGCGAGCTCCGCGGTGAACAGGGCGATATTGCGGGTGAAGTGCGGGTTCTGCAGCGCCACCGCCCGGCGCGCGTGCTCCACCGCGCGCTCCGCGTCACCCAGCGCCGACCAGCACTGCGCCTCCAGGCCCGCCAGTTCGGCCTCGCCGTAGAACGTCATCCACTCCGGGTCGCCGTCCCGCGCCCCGCCCGCGAACAGCCGCTCCGCCCTGGCCAGCGCCTGCTCGCAGCCGGAGCGGTCCGCGAGCCCGGCCCAGCCGCCCGCCTCCCGCAGCGCCAGCAGCGACAGCAGTCGCGGTGAGGCCAGATGCTTGGCGGCCTGCTGCGCGGCCTGCGCGGCACGCACCGCCTCGCGCGGGCGGCCGGCGTCGCGGGCCAGAAAGGCCGTGTTGCAGAAGGCATGCGCCTCCAGGCCGGCGTCGCCGCAGACCCGGGCGGTGGCCAGCGCCTCCGCGTAGTGCGAGCGGGCGTCGTCGAAGCGGCCCGAGTCGTGCGCCAACCAGCCGACGGAGATGGCGAGTTCGCCCGCGCCGGCGTGCAGCCGGTCGGAGACCGAGCGGCGCTGCACATCCGCGTCCAGCAACTCGTAGGCGGCGCGCAGCGGCTGGGCGGCGCGGCGGTAGATGCCCTCCGCGCCGTGCCGGTCGTCCAGCAGCCGGATGTGCCGGACCGCCTCCTCGACGGCGGCGGCCTCGGCGGCACCGGCCCGTCCGACCGGCGGTGTACGGGGCCCCGGCACAGGGGCGGACACGGCGGCGGCAGCGGCCTCGATGGGGTGCAGGGCGGCAATGCCCAGGGCTGCTGCCGGGCCGCCGGTGATGAACGCGCGACGCAGCACGTCGCTCTCCTCGCAGATCTGGATACGGGTATCGCGGTGGTCGGGAACGGGTGCCAGGGGCGCGGCGCCGACCGCTGTGGCACGCGCCCCCCGTCCGCGTACCGCCTCGCGCGGCGCGAACCCCATGTCGGGCAGCGTCAGCCCGGGGAACATGTGCCGGAAGACCCGCTCGTAGGCGTAGTTCGGACACCGGATTTCCCCGGACTCGACACGCCCCACATAGCGGGCGTCACACGAGACCTGTTCGCCGATCTCACGGGCGGACCGTCGGACCGCCGCCGCGAACTCGCCTGGCGACAGCCGGCCGCGCAGCTGTCGGAAAGCGAGGTTCGGGCGGGCGGGTACGGTGCGGGACGACGCTGATCTTGCTTCTGGCGACGCCATGGCGGACCCTCTCCGTGCCCTCTCCGTGCCATCCTGCGGCGTTGCCGCCTCCTGGCGATGCGGCGGGACGACCGTACCGGCTGTGATGGCTTCGATACGCACAGTTTGGCCGCAAATCGGATATCTCACGCGCGATCTGCCATGAACTGCCATCCTTTGCAGCGTTACGCCGCCGTAGCTGTTGACACCTCCGGACGTTGAACCCGGTGTAAAGGGCGCACCGCGTGCAGGAGGAGGGGTTCTCCGTGTGGGAGACCGGCGTGAGCAGGGGCGGCAAGGGGTCCGCGGGCCAGGCCGGCGGCCGGCGGGGGCAGGTCGTCACGGGCGGGGCACCGCCGGCACCGGAGCGGCAGTGTGACCTCGTCACGGTGCCGGCCCGGCAGGGGCTGGAAGCCGTGGACATCCTCCGGCTGCGGGACGGCGTCGGCCCGGTGCTGCACGACGGCGCCTGCGACACCCTCGGTTTTCTGGTCCCGGCGGGCACCGCCGCGGGCTGGGACCTGCCGGGCAGCGCCTGTACCCAGACCTCCGGACGGGGCATCAACCTGGCCGCGCTGTGCGGGGAGGGGACCCCGGTGGAGCCGCCGGCCACCGGGACCGGCTGGCTGGTGCCCCCGGAGGGCGCGGGTGCCGACGCCACCGACCCCGTCGTGCTGCGCGCGGCACTCGGTGAGGCCGCCCGCACGATCGAGGCCGTCGACCGCTGCCAGTAGGACCCCTGCCGGTGAGACCGCTGCCGGTAAGAAGGACAACGGAAGAAAAAGGACAACGGAGGAAGGGGCCGCCCGGCCGGTGCCGGGCGGCCCGCAGTGTGTCCGGGGCCGGGGCGGTGACCGGCCCTAGGGGGTGGCCGGTTCGCTGTCCCTGGCAGGGCGGGGGATCGTGGTGGCGCCGCGCCGTTCGCCGAGCCGGCGCTGGACGCCGCGCACCAGCCGCGTCGCGGTGAAGGCCGCGCCGTGCACGAAGCGCATCGACGGGCCGAACGACGGCGCGGTGAGCAGCCCCGCGAAGAACAGCCCGGGCCAGGACGATTCGAAGCCGGAGGTCAGCTCGGGCGCCCGGCTGCCGCCCACCGTCCAGAGCGTGGTGCGTACGTGGGGCGCGAGCAGCCGCAGCCGCCCGAGGTCGGGGATGAACCCGGTGGCCGCCACCACGTGGTGGGTGTCCAGCGTCTCGGTGCCGCCCTCCGTATGGGTGAGGTGGAGCCGCACCCCGTCGTCCCGGGCGGCCGCGGCCCGGACCCGGTGGTTGAGCAGCACCGGAACCACCGGCTCGAAGCGCTCCCGCAACCACCAGGCGCCGGCCGGGCCCACCGCGTGCTCGGCGATCCGCAGCCGGGTCGCCGAGGGCAGTCGGCGCACCGCCCAGGGGAGTTGGGACCACACCCGGTTCGGCCAGCCGGTGCCCAGCGCGGAGTGCGGATCGCGCAGCGCCCGCAGCCGGCCGCGGGCCGGCGGCTGCGGCGGGGCGTGCCAGCGCAGCCGGTCGGCGCGGGCCACGATGCGGGGCCGGGCCCCGTGTTCGGCCAGCAGGGCCGCGGTCTCCAGCGCGCTCTGCCCGGAGCCGATGACGGTGACGTCCCGGTCGGTGAAGCCGCGCAGATCGCGGTGGTCACTGCTGTGGGAGGCGAGGTCCGGGGGCAGTTCGAGCAGCGGCCAGGGGCGGTTGACGAACGGCAGCACGCCGAGGGCGAGGGCCACCGTCCGGGTCGCGATCTGCTCGCCGGTGTCCGTCTCGACGTGGAAGCCGTCGCCGTCGGGGCGTACGGCGGTGACGGTGACCTCGTCGACCTGGGGTACCGCCTGTTCGCCGAACCATCTGCCGTACGCGGTGAAGGTGTCGAGGGGCAGCGGGACGCCGTGCTCGGCGGTCAGGTCGTGGGCGGCGCAGTAGTCGGCGAGGGTGTGGGCGCCCTCCGGGGCGGAGAGATCGGAGGCCCAGGGTTCGGAGGTGAGGAGCATGCCGTCGGGCATGTGGTCGCGCCAGAAGGCCATCGGCCGGCCCAGGACCCGCAGCCGCAGTCCGGCCGCCGCCGCGTGTGCGGCGATCGAGAGTCCGTAGGGGCCGGCGCCCACCACCACGAGGTCGTACATGGAAGGTCCCTGCTCTTTCTCTGGGTGCGGTGTGGAGGGCCCCGAGCCGGCGGGGCCCCGGGGCCGGAGGCGGCCCCCGGGGGCGGCGCCCCTCCGGACCGGAGAGCGCCCCGCCCCGGCTACAAGTCGTCAGGTGCCGTGCCGCTCAAGGCCGGGGCGGCGCCCCGGGCGTGGGCGCGGGGGGCACGCCGCGCGGCATGCCGTGCGGCGCCGCGGAGGAGCGGGCGGGCAGCGGCGGGGTGCCGTCCGGTGGGGCGGTGCGCCTGCGGTACGTGCCCGGACGGAACCGCCGCCCGGGGGCGCCGGGGCCGCGCGGCACCGTACGGCCGGTCAGGTCCAGGTGCAGCGCCCGGACCGGATCGAGTCCCGAGGACGGGTCGGTGACGAGCCGGACGTGGGCGCCGGGCCGCAGGGCGGCGCCGAGGAGGTGGTAGCGGCCGTGGGCGTCCCGGCGGAAGTCCAGGTCGAGCAGGCCGCGGTAGCCCAGGTGCCCGGCCAGCCGCAGCGCGGCCCGTTCGACCTGGGGGTTGGGCAGCCGGCGGCCGGCCGCGGCCGGCCCCGCCCACGGCCGGCCGCGGCCCGCGCGGCCCGGTCCGCCGATCAGGCACCCGCCGTCGCCGGTGAAGCAGCCGTGGAAGAACCAGTCGGTGCCCCGTCCGCCGGGCAGCAGGCGCTGCAACAGCAGGGCGCTGCCGGCGCTTTCGGTCCGCTCGTACAGCCGCCGGGCGTCGTCGGGGGTGTGCACCAGGGTGGTGCCGGGCAGCCCGGCCGACGGGGGCAGCAGCCACGGCCGGCTCCACTTGGCGACCAGCGGCAGCCCGAGCTCGGCTGCCGCGTCGGCGGCGTGCCGCGCACCGGCCGGGGCGACGGTCGCCGGGTGCGGCAGGCCGAGCTCCCGGCACAGCAGGGCGAGTTGGGCCCGGTCGGCGAGTTGCTCGGGCAGGCCGGGGGGCTGGGCGGGGAGCAGATAGCGGCCCAGCAGCCGGCCGGCGAGCCGGGCCGCGGCGAGGGCGCCCCGGTCGTCCACGGGGAGCAGCACGGCGGGCCGGCCGATGCCCTCGGAGAGGTCGCGCAGCAGGTCCAGCAGCGGGGCCTGCGCGCTCGGCGCGGCCAGCTCTCCGGGCCGGGCGTACATCCGGTGCAGATACCGCGACCGGGCCACGGGACCGCGCGCCGATGCGGCCACCGCGTGCACCTCGATTCCCGCCCGGCCCAGTGAGCCGACCACGCCGAGGGTGTCGCGGGGGAAGGGGCCGGGGTCGAGCCGGAGCAGCAGGACGGGCACCTCGGTGTCGAACGAGGACACCGCGCGCAGCCCCTCAGCCACGACCGCGGACCGTGCGTGCGGGCG
The DNA here is from genome assembly GCF_004122755.1 of Streptomyces sp. TM32. Lineage (NCBI taxonomy): Bacteria > Bacillati > Actinomycetota > Actinomycetes > Kitasatosporales > Streptomycetaceae > Streptomyces > Streptomyces sp. TM32. The sequence goes on along the minus strand of NZ_SDIG01000010.1, from coordinate 41,183 downwards.
GGCCCACGGCGCCCCCGGCCCCCGCCCGCCCTTCCTCCGGGGGTGCTTGCTGCACGGTCTCGGCCATCGCGCTGCCTACCTGTTCGAGAGCGGGGACGGGGCGGGGGAGCGGGCCGGGTCCGGCAGGCACACGCTCGCCGCCGGGAGCGCGGCGGCCCGCCCCTGCGGCGGGGGCACCGGCACCGGGGACACCCGCGCCGGGCCGCGCCGCCGTACCGGTGCGCCGGCCAGGACCTGTTCGTAGACCGACATCAGCGCCGCGGCGCTGCGGGTGATGTCATAGCGCCGCACCACCGGCGGGACCGGCAGCCGGTCCGGTCCCTGACGGCGCAACTCCCGGAGTGCGGTGGCAAGTTCGTGGACGACCGGGCTGAAGTGGCGGGCGCCGGGCGCTTGGTCGGCGGGCAGTTCGTCGACCGCCGGGCAGCTGCCGTGGAGTACGGGCAGGCCGGACGCGAGGGCCTCCACCACGGCCAGTCCGAACGCCTCCGACGGGGAGGGGGAGACGAAGGCGTCGACCGCGGAGAGCAGTCCCGGGATATCGGGTCCGGCGGATTCCGGGCCGTCGGCCTCGGTGTCGACCGCGCCGCCCCGCGTGCCCAGCAGATGGATCCGGTCGCCCGAGCCGAACTGCTCCGCCATCCGCCGCAGCATCTCCCGCTCCGGCCCCTCGCCCGCCAGCAGCAGATGCACGCCCGGCAGCTGGGTCACCGCCCGGACCAGGACGTCGAACCGCTTGCCGGGCACCAGCCGGCCGGCCCCGCCGACCACGAAGGCGTCCAGCGGCAGCCCCAGCCGGGTGCGGACCAGGGCGCGGGCGGCCGGATCGAAGGCGAAGCGGTGCGCCTCGATCCCGTTGGGCACCACATGGATCCGCTGCTCCGGTACTCCCCAGCGGCGCAGCCGGGCGGCGACGGTGTCCGAGACGGCGACCGTCGCCGCCCCCAGCCGCTCGGTGGCCCGGTAGAGCGTCCGCACGCCACGGGTCAGCCGGCGGCCCTCGATGACCGCGTCGCCCAGGGAGTGCTCGGTGGCGACCACGGCCCGGACGCCGGCCATCCGGGCGGCGATCCGGCCGTAGACACAGGCCCGGTAGAGGTGGGTGTGCACCAGGTCGTAGCCGCCGTCGCGGATCAGCCGGGCGAGGCGGGGGAGTGCGGACAGATCCCGCTCGCCGGTCATGCCGAGGTGGGTGACGGGGGTGCCGTCGGCCTCGATGCCCTCGGCGACCGGGCCCGGGCCGGTCAGGGTGACGACCTCGCAGTACGCGGGCAGCCGGCGCAGCAGCAGCCGCAACTGCTGTTCGGCGCCGCCCACTTCGAGGCCTGTGATCACATGCAGAACCTTCACCGGATGCCTCCAGGGATAGCGGCCGGGGTGGTGATCTGGTCGGCGGCCGCCGGGCCGGCCGGGCCGCCCGCGGGCAGCGCACGGCGGCGCGGCGCGCGCGGGGCGGGCGGCCGGCGGAGGGGGTACGCGGCGCGGGTGCTCATCGGCCCTCCCGCCGCGGCAGCCGGGCCACGGCCCGCAGCATGATCCGGACGTCCTGCCCCCACGACCAGCTGTCGATATAGAGGTTGTCGTAGCGGGCCCGGTCCGCCACGGGGGAGCCGCCGTGCAGCCCGTGCACCCGCGCCAGCCCCGTGAGGCCCGGCGCCATCCGGTGCCGGGCTCCGTACTCCGGGCAACTCCGGGTGCACCGCTCGACGGTGCGGGGGGTTTCCGGGCACGGCCCGACCAGGCTCAGGTCGCCGCGCAGGACGTTCCACCACCGCGGCAGCCCCGCCACCCCGGTACGCCGCAGCAGCCGGCCGACCCGGCTCGTCCGGAGGTCGTCCGCCGCCTCCCCGGGCGCCTTCGCCGCGTCCCCGTCGTACGGGCGCCGGGTGCGCAGCGTCAGCAGCAGGAAGCCGCGGCCGCCCCGGCCGACGCGTTCCTGCCGGCAGAGCACCCCCGGGCCGTCGGCGAGCCGGACCGCCAGCGCACCGCCCAGCAGCACCGGGGCCGCCACCACCAGGGCCACCACCGCCACGACGAGGTCCAGCGCCCGCTTGCCCGCGCCGCCGTGCCGCGGCGGCGCGGTCTCCAGCCGCCGCCAGGCGAAGCCCCCCAGATGGCCGGACGCCGGCGGCGGGCGGCCCTCCAGCGCGGCCGCGGCACCGGCCAGCCAGATCGCCGCGCCCTGGTCGATGAAGCGGCGCAACAGCGCGGCGGTGTACGGATCGCCGTGCGGCGGCACGGTGAACACCGCGTCCCGCACCGTGTGCCGGATGACGGCCCGGGTGATGTCCTGCGGGGTGGTGAGCCGCGGCGGTCCGGCGGGTGCCGGGGGCGCCTCGGGCCCGGCCGGCTCCCCCGTCACGACCACGCCCACCGGGCGCATCCCGTACCCGGGGCGGGCGTGCAGCACGGCGGCGAGCTGCCGGGCGGCCGGTTCGGCGCCGACGATCAGCGTGGCGCGCGGGAGGCGGCGGGCGGCGGCCCGCCGCGCCCGGTGGACCAGGGCCCGGGCGCCGCAGACCAGCGCGGTGTGCAGCGCCACCGCGCCGGCCAGCAGGGCCGGTGGCAGCGCCTGCGCGGGACGTACGGCGGCGAGCACCGCGGCCACCGCGCACCAGCAGACGGCGGCCCGGCCGAGCAGCACCGGCAGCGCGCCGAGGAGGCTCGGGGCGGGATGCGGACGGTAGAGGCCGGCGCGGGAGTGGAGCAGCAGCAGGCCCAGGACCAGGGGGCCGAGCGCCATCGGCGCGGTGCCGGTGCCGAGGACGGCCGGTGCGGTGCAGACGGTGGCCAGGCAGTCGGCGGCCACCAGCGGGGCGACGGCCCGCTGTCGTACGCCGGGGCCGGGCCGGGGCGGGGGCAGGGTCTCCCGGGCCGGCCCGCGCGGCGGGTGGACCCCGGCGGTGGCCGGAACGGCGGCCGCCGCCGGGGGCCGGACCCGGGCGGAGTGGGGCGCGTCCGCGCTGTCCGTCGTCATCGCCTGATCGGCTCCCTGGTCCTGGTGCCCGGCACACCGGGCCGCGCCCCGCCGTCGCCCGACGTCATGGGCCGCGCTCGGTACTGCTGGTCTTGCGGCAGCACGCACTGCTCCCCTGATTAGCGAGCCGACAGAACTCTCTGCGGGAAATTCCGGGCGCGCCGTTCAGTGCCTGGTATCGGCCTGGACGAAGAGCGCGCCGAGCAGATATCCCGGGTTGCGGGTGGTGAAACGGAATGTGAGCCGATCGGCGCCGGACCGCAGTGCGGGGGTGATGTCGAATACATCGGAATCAAATCCGAGGGTGTTCCGGTAAGCGGGCCGCCGCGCCGCCGGCCGGCCGAAGTCGGTGATGGTCGAGTTCACCACATCGTTCGCCGGGTTGGCGGAATCGTGCACCTTCAGCGGGCGGTGGCGGCCGGCCCGGACGGTGAGTGCGTCATTTCCGCGGCCCCGGTATCCGCCATATGCGACGACGCCGGCGCGGCCCTGTGAGTTCACCGGGATGTGCAGTCCGTTGAGCCGGACCGTAAACGCACGACGGTCCGCCGTCAGCCGTGGGAAGCCGTCCCACAGCGCGATTTTGCGCAGCGGTTCCTTCGCGTTCTCGTATACGGCCACCAGCGTCCAGCCGCCCCACCCGCCGGCCGCGGACGGGCCTTTCGCGCCCTTGGTCCGCGCCACCGTGTAGGCGCCGGGACCGCTCCTGCGCACCAGCCCGGTGACGTCCGCGGACGCCTGGAAGCCGTCGGCCGCGGCCCGGCCGAGGTGGCCGGTGACGGTGTCGGCGCGCACCGTCCGGTACCGGCCGCCGGGACCGGCGACCAGCATCCGTCCGCTGTCCCCGGCGGCCTTGCGGGTGCCGGCCCGCAGGGTGCCGCCCCAGTACAGCCGGGCGTAGCTGACCCGGGAGCCGGCCGGGAGGCGCAGGGTCGCGCGGCTGGAGCTGTCGGTGCGGGCGTCGGAGTCGACGTCGGGGTACGCCGTCCCGTGGTGTCCCATCCGGCCGGCCCCGTCCTGCCGGGCCGCCGCGCACGGTCCGCCCGTGCGGCCGGCCGCCGCTTTGCAGATGGCCGAGGAGTTCGCCGCGCGGGCGATACCGCCGTGCTGGGTGACGTGATAGCGCTCGGTGAAGGGAATTCCTGCGGATTCCCTGGGGGCCGGCGCGGCGGCCGCCGAGGACAGTGCGGCCGACAATGCCAAGGAAGCCAGTGCGCATACGACGCCGCGCCCGGGGCGGTCCATCGACTTCCGCATGTCTTCCTCTCCGACTTCAATCAGTCAAACAGGAGAGCACTCTGACAGAAATCATGCTGGAAACCGCGGCAGGCACGCCGGATCCGGGTCAGGGTTCCCGAACAGCGGAATACCGGACTTCGGCGGGGCCGCTTCGTTACTGCCATAAGGGCTAACGATTTCCCGGACGGGGGAACGCCCGCATCCCTGACCCATTTCGCTCGTTGTGACCGGTTGCCCCATTCACGAACTGAAAGGAGAATGGGATGAAGCGGTTTGTTACGACCGCCGCGATTGCCACCGTCAGCTGCGCCGTTGTGCTCAGCGGCGCCGGCATCGCATCTGCAAGTACGGACGGTCACCACGGCAACCACGGCCGCCACGGCCGCGGCGACCACGGTCGTTTCGGTCGCGATGGCCGGGGCTTCGGTGGCGCCACCGCTGCGGGATTTGCCGCGGGTTCCCCGGGCATCCTCAGCGGTAACAACATCCAGGTGCCGATCAACATCCCGATCAACGTGTGCGGCAACAGCGTCAACGCGCCCGGCTTGCTGAACCCGGCCTTCGGGAACGTCTGCATCAACCGCTGATCGGCCGGCCGGTCCGGAGCACCATCGGGGCCGGCCCGGTTCGAGAGGTCAAGTTGGCGGACCACCTCCGGCTCCGGTCGTGGGTGGTTCGCCACTCTGCCCCCGCACCACGGAGGCGGCCGCGTCGCGAGAGACGGGCCCCTGCGCTGACCTGCGGATTCCGGCGTCACCTCACGGGCCATACTGGAGGGCATGGCGAAGAGCAGACGCGGGCGCGGCGGCCCGGAGACCGTCACGGAGGCGGTGGACGGCGGACTCGCCGAGCTACGGCCCGACCGGGACCGGCCGCGCGGCTGGACGCTGCTGATCGACGGGGCCCCGCAGTCCCATGTGGACCTCGACGACCCGTCCTTCCTCGACTTCTCCTATCAGCGGCGCCTCGGGCACCTGGCGGACCTCGCCGGCCCGCCCGGCGCACCGCTGCGCGTCGTCCACCTCGGCGGCGGCGCCCTGACGCTGGCCCGTTACGTCGCGGCGACCCGCCCCCGGTCCACCCAGCAGGTCGTGGAGATCGATGCACCGCTGGTCCAGCTCATACGCCGGCAGCTGCCATGGGACAGCGGCTGGCGGATCCGGGTGCGCGGCGGCGACGCCCGCGCCGGCCTGGCGAAGATCCCCGACGGTTGGGCGGACCTGGTCATCGCCGACGTCTTCGGCGGTGCGCGCACGCCCGCGCACCTGACCAGCACGGAGTTCGTGACGGAGGTCCGCAGGGCGCTGCGCCCCGGCGGGTTCTACGCGGCGAACCTCGCCGACGGGCCGCCGCTGCGGTTCCTGCGCGGCCAGATCGCCACCGTCCGTACGGTCTTCCCCGAGTTGTGCCTGACCGCCGACCCGGCCGTGCTGCGCGGCCGGCGCTTCGGCAACGCCGTCCTGCTGGCCGCCGACGGGGAGCTGCCCGTCGCCGAACTGACCCGGCGGGCGGCGACCGATCCGCAGTCCGCACGGGTCGAACACGGCCGGGCACTGCGGGACTTCACCGGCGGCGCGGCACCGGTCACCGACGCCACCGCGCTCGCCTCACCCGCCCCGCCGGCCGGCGCCTTCGACTGAGCCGGGAGCCGGGAGCCGGGAGCCGGGAGCCGGGAGCCGGGAGCCGGGAGCCGCGGGCGGGGCCGCTCGCCGCTACGCCCCGCCGGTGTTGATCTGCACGGTCGGCGGATGGCCGTTCCAGGTGCAGAACACCGACGTATGGGCGCTGCCGGAGAAGTCGACCCGGATCCACCCGTCCTGCTTCCACACCTGCATCTGCCAGCCCGCGTCGGGCGTCGCCGACACCAACTCGGCCGAGCGGCCGCCCAGATCGAAGACCACCCGGCCGCCCGCCGTGGAGTAGCTCTTGATCCGGCCGCCGGAGGCCTGCGGGTAGTTGTCCTGCGGGGACGGGTCCGGGTGCGGCCGGGCGCCGCCCGTGGCGGACGGGTCCGCCGGACCGGAGGGCGTGCCGTCGGCGGGCGCCGGGCCGCGGTCCGGCGAACGGGACGGCTTCGGGCGGTGCGTGGAGGAGGCCCGCGGGGAGGCGTCGCCGTCCGGCGCGGCCCCGGACACCCGGGCGGACAACGGCAGCGCGCGCGGCGGGTCGTACGCGGTGCCGGACAGCACGGTGTGCACCCCGAACCACGACAGCGTGACCGCGGCTCCGGTCGCCAGCGTCCAGGCCACCGCGTGAACCAGTCCTCGTTGCATCCGGCTCATACTGCACCACCGGACCGCACGGACGCAGCCCGCTGCCGCACCGCCCACCGCTCTGTCACGGTGTCAACACCCGGCGGGGAACCGGCCCCGAATGGCGTACGGTGCCGCCCATGGCACGTGTGCTCGTGGTCGAGGACGACCAGTTCGTACGCTCGGCGTTGATCCGGCATCTGACCGAGGCCGCCCATACGGTGCGCAGCGTCGGCACCGCTCTGGAGGCGCTGCGCGAGGTGGCACAGGTCGGCTTCGACGTGGTCGTCCTCGACCTCGGCCTGCCCGATCTGGACGGCGGCGAGGCGCTGAAGATGCTGCGCGGGATCACCGATGTGCCCGTGATCATCGCCACAGCCCGGGACGACGAGGCCGAGATCGTCCGGCTGCTCAACGACGGCGCCGACGACTATCTCACCAAGCCGTTCTCCGTCGAGCACCTCTCGGCGCGGATGGCGGCCGTCCTGCGCCGCTCCCGGGTCACCGCCTCCGGCGCGGAACCGCCCTCACGGGTGATCCGGGTCGGCGGCCTGTCCATCGACCCGCTGCGCCGGCAGGCCGAACTCGACGGCACCGCACTCGACTTGACCCGCCGGGAATTCGATCTGCTGGCCTTCCTCGCCGAGCGGCCCGGTGTCGTCGTCGCCCGCAAGGAACTCCTCGCCGAGGTCTGGCAGCAGTCCTACGGCGACGACCAGACCATCGACGTCCATCTGTCCTGGCTGCGCCGCAAGCTGGGGGAGACCGCGGCGCGGCCCCGGTACCTGCACACCCTGCGCGGCGTCGGCGTGAAGCTGGAGCCGCCGCGGTGAGATGGGCCCTGGTCAAGGTGGCGCTGGCGGTCACCACCATGGTCGTGGTCGCGTTCGCCGTCCCCCTCGGCCTCGTCGTCAAGGAACTGGCCCGCGACCGCGCGTACTCCAACGCCGAGCGGCAGGCCGCCACGATCGGTCCGGTCCTCGCCATCACCACCGACCGCACCCAGCTCGAACGGGCCGTCGCCAGCGCCGAGACCGGCCCCGGCGGCCGGATCGGCGTCCATGTGCCGGCGAGCGGCCGGAACGGCAGGCCCGCCGAGATCGGCGCCCGGCGCGCGGCGGAGGCGGACGTGGCAGCCGCCGTGAAGCTCGGCCGGGCCTCCATCTCCCCGGTCCGCGGCGGCTCCGCGCTCCTGCAGCCGACCGCCGTTGCCTCCGGGATCGCGGTCGTGGAGGTCTTCGTCCCCGACGCGGCCCTCACCAACGGCGTCACCACCTCCTGGGTGGTGCTGGCCGGCGTCGGCCTGGCGCTGGTCATCGGCTCGGTCGCGGTCGCCGACCGGCTCGGCACCCGCATGGTGCGCCCCGCGCAGCGGCTGGCCGGCGCCGCTCATGACCTCGGCCGGGGCAAGCTCGGCGTACGCGTCCAGGAGGACGGGCCCACGGAACTACGGCTGGCCGCCAGCGCCTTCAACTCCATGGCCGACCAGGTCGTCCAACTCCTGGCCAACGAACGCGAGCTGGCCGCCGACCTCTCGCACCGGCTGCGCACCCCGCTGACCGTGCTCCGGCTCAACGCCGCCTCGCTCGGCGACACCCCGGCCGCCGAGCAGACCCGGGCCGCCGTCGCCCAGCTGGAACGGGAGGTCGACCAGATCATCCGCACCGTCCGCGAGCAGAAGGCCCAGACCCAGCAGACAGCCACCGCGGCCGGTTGTGACGCGGCCGAGGTGATCCGTGAGCGGATGGGCTTCTGGTCCGCGCTCGCCGAGGACGAGGGCCGCACCGTGCGCATCGCCGGTGCCGACCGCCCCGTACGGGTCCCGGTCGCCCGCCCCGAACTCGCCGCCGCCCTGGACGCGATGCTCGGCAACGTCTTCCGGCACACCCCCGAGGGCACCGCCTTCGCGGTCGACGTCCACAACGCGGACGAGGCGGTGATCGTGCTGGTCTCGGACGCCGGCCCGGGCATCGCCGACCCGGACGCCGCGCTGCGCCGCGGCCACGGCGGAGGCGGGGAGGGCTCCACCGGCCTCGGCCTGGACATCGTGCGGCGGCTGGCCGAATCCACCGGCGGCGATGTCCGCCTGGGCCGTTCCGTCCTCGGCGGCACCGAGGTGCGGGTCTGGCTGGCCCTGGACGACCGGCGCGCCCGCCAGGGCGGACGGCGCGGGCACCGGCTGCGCCGCACCCTCGGCCGCCGTCGGCGGGCCGCGCGCTCCGGCTCCTGACCGCCCGCCCGGCGGGGCAGGTGCCGGGCATCCGGCCGGGGCATGTGCCCCTGGCTCTTAACCACCCCCTTCCGCTTCCTTAAGGCGGTCATAAGTCCCCCAACCTCCGCACCATTACCGACATTTGTCCGTTTCCCTGGCGCTAGCGTGCGGGACGCACCACGGTGCACCCCCACCCCACCCCCCACGTGACGACAGGCAGGCACGAGATGACTTCCTCGGCACACCGCCGGCGCAAGAGCCGCACCACCCAGCTGATCGTGATCGGCGCCGCCGCCGTGGTCGCGGCGGGCGGTGCCGTCGCCGTCGCCGGCGGCGCCATGGCCGCCAAGGCCCCGCGGACCGCCGGCGCCACCGCCAAGGCCGCCGCCGGCTTCGCCCCGTATGTCGACACCTCGCTGACCCCCGCCTACGATCTGCCCGGCACCGTGCGGAAGACCGGGGTGAAGAACTTCACCCTCGCCTTCATCACCTCCGGCGGCGGTTGCGACCCCAAGTGGGGCGGCTCCGGCGAGCTCGGCAACGACGCGGTGGCCCAGCAGATACCCGCGCTGCGCAAGGCCGGCGGCGACGCCCGGGTCTCCTTCGGCGGCGCCACCGGTTCCGAACTCGCCCTGGTCTGCGGCTCCGCGGACCAGTTGGCCGCCGCGTACGGCAAGGTCATCGACCAGTTCAAGCTCACCAAGGCCGACTTCGACATCGAGGGCGGCGCCCTGCCCGACGCCGCCGCCAACACCCGCCGCGCCCAGGCCATCGCCCAGCTCCAGAAGACCCACCCCGGCCTGGACGTCTCCTTCACCCTGCCGGTCATGCCCGAGGGCCTGACGCAGGACGGGGTGAACCTGGTCGCCGACGCCAAGAAGAACGGCGTCAAGATCTCCGCCGTCAACATCATGGCGATGGACTACGGCGCTTCCTACAGCGGCGACATGGGCACCTACGCCACCCAGGCCGCCACCGCCACCCAGGGCCAGCTCAAGAAGGCGCTCGGGCTGCGCGACGCGGCCGCCTGGAAGACCGTGGCCGTGACTCCGATGATCGGCGTCAACGACGTCCAGCAGGAGGTCTTCCGGCTCGACGACGCCAAGCAGCTGGTGGCGTTCGCCAAGGCCAAGCACCTGGGCGGCCTGTCGATGTGGTCCTCGACCCGCGACCGGCCCTGCCCGGGCGGCCCGGCCCCCTCGGCGCAGCCGACCTGCAGCTCCATCGACCAGCAGCCGCTGGACTTCACCAAGGCCTTCGGGGCCTACACCGGCTGACCCCCCCCCCGGCGGCCCGGGCGCCGGCCCGGACCGCCCCCCCCCACGGCGGGGCGCGGCGGCCCCCCCCTCCCGCCGCGCCCCGCCGCTGCGTCCTTAGAGCGGCCCACCGGCCCGGACGGCCCCGCACTGCACCGCTCCGCCGCACGGAAGACGACGGGGCGGTGTGCCTGTCTGCCGCCCCGGGAAGATCCTCGTGTCCGCTATGCCCGGACTGTCCATTCGGGGACGCATCGCGCCGTCGGCGGCCGTACCGCCCGGGGGGCCTCCACCGCGCCCCCCCCGCGAAGATCACCCTCACCCGCCCGAACCCCACGGTGACCACCGGCGACGCTCTCGACCCGTCCTCCGGCCCCTTGCCCTCGGGCCGACAAACGCCAAGGCCCCCGACCTGAGGTCGGGGGCCTTGAAGTGGGGTGAGTAACGGGACTTGAACCCGCGACATCCTGGACCACAACCAGGTGCTCTACCAGCTGAGCTATACCCACCATGACCGGTGCTGTGTGGTTCTTTTTCCCCACCGGCTGAGAAAAAGTGTACAGGGTCCCGAGGGGTGCTCGCGCCCAGGTTTTGCGTCCCGGGACCGAGGGCGTGTCGTGCGGGTCACGGCGGACCCGCAAGGAACCACACGACACGCACCCCCACGGCTCACTGTGGCGTGGACTGCGGCTCAGCAGGAAGGACGTGCTTGGCGGCGATGGCCTTCGCGGTGTCCGAGTCGGGTCCGGGCTGCGGTACGAAGACCGCCTCGCGGTAGTAGCGCAGCTCCGCGATGGATTCGCGGATGTCCGCCAGCGCCCGGTGGTTGCCGTTCTTGTCCGGACTGTTGAAGTACGCCCGCGGGAACCAGCGCCGGGCCAGTTCCTTCACGGACGAGACGTCGACGATCCGGTAATGCAGATAGCTTTCCAGCGTCGGCATGTCGCGCAGCAGGAAGCCGCGGTCGGTGCCGACGGAGTTGCCGCACAGCGGCGCCTTCCCCGGCTCCGGCACATGCTGCTTGATGTACGCAAGCACCTGCGCCTCGGCCGCCTCCAGCGTCGTCCCGCAGTCCAGCTCCTCCAGCAGCCCGGAGGCGGTGTGCATCTGGCGCACCACCTCCGGCATGGTGCCGAGCGACTCGGCGGGAGGGCGGATCACCACATCCACCCCGTCGCCCAGCACATTCAGCTCGGAGTCGGTGACCAGGGCGGCCACCTCGATGAGCGCGTCATTCGCCAGCGAGAGTCCGGTCATCTCGCAGTCGATCCACACCATGCGATCGTTCATACATCTCACCCTACGGGGCGCTCGCGCTGTCCGGGCAGCACGGGGCGGGCCGGTCCTCGCCCGACGGCGGCCTCCGCCAGCCGGGAGGCATAGCCCTCCGGCTGCGGTTTGCCCGCCTCGCCCGGTTCCGCGGTCGCCAGACCGTGGCCGGCCAGCGCGGCGGCGGAGAACCGGTCCCCGCCGCTCGCACCCAGCGCCGCCCGCTCGCGCTCCGGCCGCTCGGCGCGGTCGGCCCGCTCCGGCCTGAGCGCGGGCTCGGGTGCCCCGTGCGGCCGGCGCGCGCGGTAGGCCGCACGGTAGGCCGCGGGTGAGGCGCCCAGCTGCCGCCGGAAATGGCCACGCAGCGCCACCGGCGAGCGGAAACCGCAGCGCCCCGCGACCTCGTCCACCGAGTAGTCGGAGGTCTCCAGCAGCCGCTGGGCCTGCAGGACCCGCTGGGTGATCAACCACTGGAGCGGAGCGCTTCCGGTCAGGGAGCGGAAGCGCCGGTCGAAGGTGCGCCGGCTCATGTACGCGCGCGCCGCGAGCGTCTCCACGTCGAACTGCTCGTGGAGGTGCTCCAGCGCCCAGGCGACGACCTCGGCGAGCGGGTCGGCGCCGATCTCTTCAGGTAATGACCTGTCGAGGTAGCGCTGGTGCCCCATGTCGGACGCGGTCCGGCGGGGCGGCACGACGAGCCGGCGGGCCAGCGCGTTCGCGGCGTCCGCGCCGTGGTCGGTGCGCACGATGTGCAGACACAGGTCGATGCCTGCCGCCGTTCCCGCGGAGGTGAGCACATCGCCGTCGTCGACGAAGAGCTCGCGGGGGTCCACATGGACGGACGGATAACGCTTGGCGAGCGTCGGCGCGTACATCCAGTGGGTCGTGGCCGGCCGGCCGTCGAGGAGTCCGGCCGCGGCGAGGACGAACGCCCCCGTGCACAGCCCGACGATTCTGGCCCCTTCTTCATGCGCGCGGCGCAGCGCGTCGAGCGCGGCGGGCGGCGGGGCCTGGGTGATGGAACGCCAGGCCGGTACGACGACAGTCCCGGCACGGGAGATCGCCTCCAGCCCGTAGGGGGCCGACAGTTCGAGCCCCCCGGTCGTGCGCAAAGGCGCATCTTCGCCCGCGCACACAAGTAGCCGGTACCGCGGCACGCCTGCGTCCTGGCGGTCGATGCCGAAGACCGAGAGCGGAATGGAGCTCTCGAAAATGGGGCCGCCGCTGAAGAGGAGCACCGCGACTATTTCGCGGCGTCGTCGGGCGGCGAGCTTGCGTGCGGCATCTGGTACGGCAGCGGAGTCCTGGCTCATGGCACTTAAGCCCCCCTCGGTCGTCTCGCCCTCTCGGTCCTGCACAGTTCCCCCGCCGTTACTACCAAGATCGAATCTACTGTGTTCCGTGAGGATGGAGTGCCAAGTTCACCACCCGCTGGTATGTCGATATGGCAACTTGGCGCGAAGCATTCGATCACGAAGCGTTCCACTCGTCGGGCCTCCATGGGAAGTACGCGTCTCGGCTCTGCCCGTTCGCAGTAGGGCACAACCATGCCCAGCGGTCCTTTCCTCCCTGCTCACACCAGGGTTGAGAGGGGCTCAGGAGAAGGTATGGACCTCGGCCGGAAGTTGGCTGAAAACGGTCGCGCGCGGACTTGCGGAGGCCTCAGTTGACCGGCGTACGCCCTCCGGAATGGCGCCCGCCCCCGTGCGCTGCCGGACCCGGACGTCCCGTTCTGTCCCGGTGTCTTCCGAAGTCGCGCACCCGGACCCGCGCGGCGGCCCGTTCGGATTGCCGCAACAGTGCGCGACAGACGCAGGTCACCGCGCCCAGGCCGGCGGCCGCGCCGACCGCGCCGGCCCAGGAGGCACCGCTGAGGATCAAAACGAAGGGCACCAGGGCGCAGCTGAACGCGCCCCAGCGCACCACATCGCTCACCGGGTCGGGTGATCTGTCGGACGGCAACGGCACCATGTGCTCCCCTCGGACGGGCTGCTGGATACAACGCCGCCGACGATCATGGGTCACCGTCAGAGGGTACGTACGGGGGCAGGCCGGGGCATTGCCATCCGCGCCACGCTCCGGCATGCTCCGGGGAACGTTCGAGGCCCCACCCGGCTCGCGTGGGCGCTTCGCGTCCCCGGCGTGCTCTGGGCAGCGGGGGAGTGGCGCCGTACTCTTGGGGTATCGGGTTGGGAAGATGATTCCCAGTCGTATTGTTCCTCTTTGAACTATGGCTCCCGGACCTCGATCGAGCCAGCTCAGTCAACTGCCGGATCAAGTCAATCGCTGTTCCCCGTTCGCCCCTCCGCAAGAGGACGCCCTCGCCGAGACATCCATGGCCGGTCACGAAATCCCCGAACCCGCGGACCGCAAGCAGGTCGCCGATCCGATGGCGGACCTCGAAGCGGCGGAAAAGACGCGCCACTCCTGCGACCCTGCGTTCCGTCATGGCGTCGTGGTCGGCTTCGACGGCTCCATGTCGAGCGAGCGGGCATTGGCGTATGCAATCGGTATGGCCCGGCGCCTCGGCTCCGGGTTGATCATCGTCCATGTGGCCAACCGGCTGCCGACGACCGTCTGGGCGGGCTGTGAGCCCCCGGTCTTCGTGGACGTACCGGATCACCGCACCGAAGTCCTCGGCCTGGAGCTGGCCTGTGCCGATCATCTCTCCGAGGTCCCCTGGATCCTCGTCGAGCGCGGCGGTGACATCTGTCACGAGCTGGAAGAGGTCGGCCAGGAGTACGAGGCCGACGCGATCGTGGTCGGCTCCACGCACGGCCTGGTCGGCCGGATCTTCGGCTCGGTCGCCGGGCGGCTGGCCCGCCGGGCGCAGCGCCCGGTCATCGTGATCCCCTGACGGATCTCTGACGACCCCTGGCGCATCCCTGACGGGGATTCGGCAGTACGCGCGGGAAGACCGACGGAGTAGGCGCTGAGCTGCGAGATGCCGGCCGCGCGTGACTCGGCCCGGTGCCCCCGAAGCTACGGCCAGGTGCCAATTCCCCCGGCCGTAGCCAGCAGTGGGGAGCCGTATGGGAGGCCTTCCGGCGGTCATGCGTAGCGGTAGCCGAGGGCACGGATGTCCTGCACGCTCCTGATGGTCTTGTACCTGCTGTAGGGGGCGAGTACGTCGAACCGGTCGTCGAGGTTCTGCGGGCGCGGTCCGCCGGAGACCGGCCGGTAGCCGTCGGGGTGCTTCTCCTGCCATTGGGCCCAGATGCGGTCGACGTTCGAGTGCAGATGCCAGAAGAGGGGGTCGTTGGGCGCGGACGCCGGGACGATCGTGCCGTAGACGGCCCCGGTCAGTCCGAGCTGCGAGGCCAGGTAGCCCTCGCCGTGGACTGTGACGGCGCTGCTGGGCGTGAACATGCCGCCGACGTAGAAGTGGACGCGGTTGTGGTTGGCGACCGAGATCTTGGACACGTCGCCCCCGGTGGTGGGCTGCATGATGTCGTCGACGCACACGCCGTGGCCTTCGAAGCCGATCCACCCCTCCCAGTATTGCCGGAAGCTCTGCTCAGGGTCGGAGGACAGGTCCCACGGCGGGAGGTCGTACACCGGCCGGGACAGGGCCGTCCGCATGTCGGCCGCGGTGGGCAGGTCCGGGGCGATCGAGGCCGTCCCCGGGGCCCGGACCAGGTACCGGAACTGCGCCGGGTCGTCCGACGGCGGGCCGTGGACCGTCAGTTCCCACGATCCGCGGCGGAACGGCCCCGACAGCACCGCGTAGTCGTCCTGCGGCGCGCCGTACGGCCCCATGAAGTCGTCGGCCAGCACCGCGTCGGTCGACGACTGGTCCGTCCAGTCCCAGTAGGGGACGGCGATCGGCTTGCCTGCCGCTCGGGCAAGGCCGGCCTCGAAGAGGAGCATGAGGGCCCGGTGCCAGGGCAGGAACACCGGTGACATGTGGCCATACAGACCGCACCGGTGGACCTGGAGATGCCAGCTGGTGATCTCGTCGTAGTAGCTCAGGCGCGCGGAGTACGGCGACGGCATCCGCTTCAGTCGGTGCACTGCCTCGACGTACTCGCCCTTCTCCTTGCGCGTCAGGTCCTTGACGTCCCTGCGCACCAGCACATGCCGGGGCGGACCGTCCGCTTCCCTGGCCCAGGCCCGGGCGGCCGAGCCCACCAGCCCTTCCAAGGCAAGAGCGGCCCCTGCCGAGGACCGCAGAAAGCTCCTGCGGGATCCGCTCCCGCCCCGGTCACCGCGTCCACTTCCTGCCGACCACGCCTCTGCGCCCACCAGGGCCCTCCGATCCGTCAGCCCTACCCGCGAGACATCCGGCGGTGCGAGCGGCCCTGCACACGGGCCGAGACCGCCGGGAACCGCGCCGCCGAGCACTTCCCCGCACCTGCCGACCCCACAGTCCCACCGGCACAGCGCCTTCATGCAGCACGCCCCGCCACAGCACCGATCAATCACCCGGCGGACCTAAACGCCTGATCGGGCGTCATGGGGATTGTGCGCAGGCGCATTTCGCCGGCCTGTGGGAGGTGGATTGTGCGCTTGTGAGGGGTAGAAAACGGTCACGTGGGCGCGCCGCGTGACGGGCCCGGCGGCCGCGCACACGGCAACTGCGTGCTGCCGCCCGGGTGGTGACGGTTCCCGGAGTGGCGGCATCCTGCCGGCGTATGGGCGACGCCGGCGCAGGGGAGGCGGCGGCTCCGTGCGCAAGGTGGCGCGCACGGAGCCGCTGGGCGGGAGGCCTCGGGTGGGTTATTCGACCGTGACGGACTTGGCCAGGTTCCGGGGCTTGTCGATGTCGCGGCCGAGGGCCAATGCCGTGTGGTAGGCGAGGAGTTGGAGCGGGATGCCCATCAGGATCGGGTCCAGCTCGGGCTCGTTCTTGGGGACGACGATGGTGTGGTCGGCCTTCTCCTGCTCCTGGTGCGCGACGGCCAGGATGCGGCCGCTGCGGGCCTTGATCTCCTCCAGGGCGGCGCGGTTCTTCTCCAGCAGGTCGTCGTCCGGGACGATCGCCACGGTGGGCATGGCGGGCTCGATGAGGGCCAGCGGGCCGTGCTTGAGCTCCGAGGCCGGGTAGGCCTCGGCGTGGATGTAGGAGACCTCCTTGAGCTTCAGGGAGGCCTCACGGGCCACGGGGTAGCCGCGTACCCGGCCGATGAACATCATCGACTTGGCGTCCGCGTAGGCGGCCGACAGCTTCTTGATCTCTTCCTCGCCCTTGAGGATCTCGTCGATCTGGCCGGGCAGCTTGCGCAGGCCCTCGATGATCCGCTTGCCGTCCGCGACCGAGAGGTCACGGATCCGGCCCAGGTGCAGGGCGAGCAGCGCGAAGGAGACCACCATGTTGGTGAAGCACTTGGTGGAGACGACGCAGACCTCGGGGCCCGCGTGGACGTAGATGCCGCCGTCGGTCTCCCGGGCGATCGCCGAGCCGACCACGTTCACCAGGCCCAGCACCCGCGCGCCCTTGCGCTTGAGCTCCTGGACGGCCGCCAGGACGTCGTAGGTCTCGCCGGACTGGGAGACCGCGACGTAGAGGGTGTCGGGGTCGACGACAGGGTTGCGGTAGCGGAACTCGGAGGCCGGCTCGGCGTCCGAGGGGATGCGGGCCAGCTCCTCGATCATCTGGGCGCCGATCTGGCCCGCGTGGTACGAGGTGCCGCAGCCCAGGATCTTGACCCGGCGCACCCCGCGCGCCTCGCGGGCGTCGAGGTTCAGGCCGCCGAGGTGCACGGTGGAGAAGCGGTCGTCGATCCGGCCGCGCAGCGCGCGGTCCACCGCGTCCGCCTGCTCGGAGATCTCCTTGTGCATGTAGGTGTCGTGGCCGCCCATGTCGTACGACTCGGCCGCGTACTCGACGGTCTCCGGCGTCGCCGTCGTCCGCGAGCCCTCGGTGGTGTACGTGCGGTAGTCGTCGGCCTTGAGAGTGGCCATCTCGCCGTCGTCGAGGGTGACGACCTGGCGGGTGTGCGAGACCAGCGCGGCGACGTCCGAGGAGACGAACATCTCGTGCTCGCCGATGCCGAGGACGACCGGGGAGCCGTTGCGGGCGACCACGATCCGGTCGGGGAAGTCGGCGTGGAGGACGGCGATGCCGTAGGTGCCCTCGATGTGCCGCAGGGCCTCGCGGACCCGCTCCTCCAGCTTTTCGGCGTCGGAACGGGCGATGAGGTGGGCGAGGACCTCGGTGTCGGTCTCGGAGGCGAAGGTGATGCCGTCGGCGAGGAGCTTGGCGCGCAGTTCGGCGGCGTTGTCGATGATGCCGTTGTGGACGACCGCGACCTTGCCCTCGGTGTCCAGGTGCGGGTGGGCGTTCTCGTCGGTCGGCGCGCCGTGGGTGGCCCAGCGGGTGTGCGCGATGCCGGTGTGGCCCGCGAAGCGCTTCGGCAGGCGGGACTCCAGCTCGCGAACCCGGCCCTTGGCCTTGGCGGTCTTCAGGCCGCCCGCGGCCTTGCCGGTGCCCTTGGCGTGGATGGCGATGCCCGCCGAGTCGTAGCCGCGGTACTCCAGGCGCTGCAGGCCCTCCAGGAGCAGCGGAGCGACATCACGTTTGCCGATGTAGCCGACGATCCCGCACATACAGTGACCCTCCGAGAAAATGGTGTGGCAATGGTCGTGCCCGGCGCCCGTGGCGGGGGCGTCAGCCGTAGACGAGGCGGCGCAGCTGGCGGGCCGAGAGAGCGGGCGGGGCCACGGCGCGGTGCGGCATCTCGTGGCGGATCCGCTCGAAGATCTCCTCGTTGCGCAGTCCCTGGGACTGCAGCTCCCGATGGCGGCGGCGGACGAATTCCTCCGTCGTCTCGTCGAAGTACGCGAGCACGTCCAGCACCACCCGGGCGGCCTCACCGCGCTGCAGCGGCGTGCTGCGCACCAGGTGGTCCACCAGGTCTTCGTGCGGCGCCTCTGCGCTGCGGTTACGGCGTTCGAGCACCCGTCGATATTGCTTGGCGGCGCGAGGAATCGCAAGAAATCTGCCCGCTATCGGGCACATCCCCGGTTTGGCGGCCGGAAACTGGTCTGAACCTTGACCGGATCAGAGGGTCACGGTACGCATGGTCACCGTTCGGTCGCTCCATGCCATGCACGATGCCATGCACGACGTTGCCGAAGGGATCGTCGATGAGACGACGCAGACTGCTGTTCTCCCTGCTGCTGGTCGCCGCGGCGGGGCTGGGAACCGCCGCCGTACCCCCGCAGGGCGCCACCGGAGCCACCGCCCGGGCCGCCACCCCCCTGGACCAGGTCATCCCCGCTCCCGCGTCCGTGCGCGCCGGAGGGGACGCCGTCACCCTCGGTGCGCACACCCCGATCCGCGTCCCGGGCGGCTCCGGCGAGGCCCGGAAGATCGCCGGCCGGCTGGCGGGGCTGCTGCGGCCCGCCACCGGCTTCGCCTTCCCGGTGACCACCAAGGAGGGCCGGGACGGCATCGTGCTGCGGCTCGGCGGCAGCGGCACCGGGGGCCTGGGTGCCGAGGGCTACCGGCTGACCTCCGCCGGCCGTACGGTCACCCTCAGCGCCGCCCGCCCGGCCGGCCTCTTCCACGGCGTCCAGACGCTGCGCCAGCTGCTGCCCGTCGACGGCGGGCGGGGCGCGCGGCGCGAGCCCTGGCGGATCGCCGGCGGCACCATCACCGACGCGCCGCGCTACGCCTACCGCGGGGCGATGCTCGACGTCTCCCGGCACTTCTTCACCGTCGCGCAGGTCAAGCGCTACATCGACCAGCTCGCCATGTACAAGATCAACAAGCTGCATCTGCACCTCTCGGACGACCAGGGCTGGCGGATCGCGGTCAAGTCCTGGCCGCGGCTGGCGACCTACGGCGGCTCCACCCAGGTCGGTGGGGGCCGCGGCGGCTACTACACCAAGGACGACTACCGCGAGATCGTCCGCTATGCCGCCGACCGCTATCTGACCGTCGTCCCCGAGATCGACATGCCCGGCCACACCAACGCCGCGCTCGCCTCCTACGCGGAGCTCAACTGCAACGGCCAGGCCCCGCCGCTCTACACCGGCACCAAGGTCGGCTTCAGCTCGCTGTGCGTGCCGAAGCAGGTGACCTACGACTTCGTGGACGACGTCATCCGCGAGCTGGCGGCCCTGACGCCCGGCAGGTACCTCCACATCGGCGGCGACGAGGCACACTCCACCAGCCATGCGGACTACGTGACCTTCATGGACAAGGTGCAGCCGGTCGTCGCCAAGTACGGCAAGACCGTGGTCGGCTGGCACCAGCTGACCGGAGCGCACCCGGTCAAGGGCGCCGTCGCCCAGTACTGGGGCTATGACAAGACCGGCACGGCGGAGCGCAACCAGGTCGCCGACGCCGCCAGGAACGGCACCCGGCTGATCCTCTCGCCGGCCGACCGCGCCTACCTCGACATGAAGTACGACCGGAACACGCCGCTGGGCCTGTCCTGGGCCGGCTATGTCGACGTCAAGCGCGCCTACGACTGGGACCCGGGCCGCTATCTCGACGGCGCGCCCGCCGATTCCGTCCTCGGCGTCGAGGCACCCCTGTGGTCCGAGACCCTCTCCACCACCGCGCACATCGAGTACATGGCCTTCCCGCGGCTGCCGGGCATCGCCGAGCTGGGTTGGTCCCCGGCGGACAGCCACGACTGGGACGGCTACAAGGTGCGGCTGGCCGCCCAGGGGCCGCGCTGGGACGCCCTGGGCATCAACTACTACCGCTCCCCGGACGTGCCCTGGCCCGGGAAGTGAGCCCGCCGGCCGGGCGTCCGCGGACGCCCGGCCGGTCCGGCGTCAGAGCCCCAGCTCCCGGGCGATCAGCATCCGCTGGACCTCGCTGGTGCCCTCGCCGATCTCCAGGATCTTGGCGTCCCGCCACATCCGGGCGACCGGGTACTCGTTCATGAAGCCGTACCCGCCGTGGATCTGGGTGGCCTCGCGGGCGTTGTCCACCGCGATCTCGGACGAGTAGAGCTTGGCGAGCGCGGCCTCCTTCTTGAACGGCTCGCCGTGCACCAGCCGGGAGGCGGCATGGCGCCAGGACAGCCGGGAGGTGTGGGCGCGCATCTCCATGTCGGCGAGCTTGAACTGGATCGCCTGGTTGCCGCCGATCGGCCGGCCGAAGGCCTGCCGCTCCTTGGCGTAGCGCACCGACTCGTCCACACACCCCTGTGCCAGGCCGGTGGCCAGCGCCGCGATGGCGATCCGGCCCTCGTCGAGGATGCGCAGGAACTGGGCGTAGCCGCGGCCCTCCTCGCCCAGGAGGTTGGCGGCCGGGACCCGTACGTCGGAGAAGGACAGCTCCCGGGTGTCGGAGGCGCTCCAGCCGACCTTGGAGTACGGGGCGCCGACCGTGAAGCCCGGGGTGCCGGACGGCACGATGATCGAGGAGATCAGCGGGGAGCCGTCGGCCTTGCGGCCGGTGACGGCGGTGACCGTGACCAGACCGGTGATGTCCGTACCGGAGTTGGTGATGAAGCACTTGCTGCCGTTGATCACCCAGTCCCCGCCGTCCCGTACTGCGGTGGTACGGGTCGCGCCGGCGTCCGAGCCGCCGTCCGGCTCGGTGAGGCCGAAGGCGCCGAGCACCTCACCGCTGCACAGCTTGGGCAGCCACGCGCGCTTCTGCTCCTCCGTGCCGAAGTGGTAGATCGGCATGGCGCCCAGAGAGACGCCGGCCTCCAGGGTGATGGCCACCGAGGAGTCGACCCGGGCCAACTCCTCCAGGGCGATGCCGAGCGCGAGGTAGTCGCCGCCCATCCCGCCGTACTCCTCGGGGAACGGCAGGCCGAACAGGCCCATCCGGCCCATCTCCTGCACGATCTCGTACGGGAACGCATGCTGCTCGTAATACTCGCCGATCTTCGGGGCGATGACGTCGTGCGCGAACGCCTCGACCGTGCGCCGGAGTTCTTCCAGCTCGGCGGGCAGACGGTGGTCCAGGGACATGAGGGTCACTCCTTGTGGGAGAGGGCACGGAGGGTACGGGAGGGGCTCGGCCGGCCCAGGGCCTTGGCCATCCACACGCTGGTGGCGGTCAGGCGGTCCAGGTCGACCCCGGTCTCGATGCCGAGGCCGTGCAGCATCCACACGAGGTCTTCGGTGGCGAGGTTTCCGGTGGCGCTCTTGGCATACGGGCAGCCGCCGAGGCCGCCCGCCGAGGCGTCGATGGTGGTCACGCCGTGCTGGAGCGCGGCGAAGGTGTTGGCGAGGGCCTGCCCGTAGGTGTCGTGGAAGTGGACGCCCAGGCGGGAGGTGGGCACCCCGGCCTCGTTGAGGGCGGCGAGCAGATGCTGTACATGACCGGGGGTGGCCACGCCGATGGTGTCGCCCAGGCTCAGCTCGTCACAGCCCAGGTCCAGCAGCTCCCGGCAGACCCGGACGGTCTGTGCCACGGGCACCGGGCCCTCCCAGGGGTCGCCGAAGCACATCGAGAGGTAGCCGCGGACATGCACCCCGGCGTCCTTGGCGCGCGCCACGACCGGCGCGAACATCGCCAGGGCCTCGTCGACCGTGCGGTTGAGGTTGGCCTGGGCGAACGACTCGGTGGCGCTGCCGAACACCGCGATCCGGCGGGCGCCCAGGGCGAGCGCACGGTCCAGACCGCGTTCGTTGGGCACCAGGACGGGCAGCCGGTGCGGATCGAGGTCGCTCAGCTGGGGGAACAGCTGCTCCGCGTCGGCGAGTTGGGGCACCCACTTGGGATGGACGAAGCTGGTGGCCTCGACGAGCGGCAGACCCGCCGCGGCGAGGCGGTGGATGAACTCCGCCTTGATCTCCGTCGGAACGACGGTCTGCTCGTTCTGCAGCCCGTCGCGCGCGCCGACCTCATGGATCCGTACGCGGGTGGGCAGCCCCTCCGCGGCAACCTCCATCGGCAGTCCGGTCGCGGTCATGAGGCGCTCTCCTGCCCGCCCTCGGGGGCGCCGGCGGACGCGGCGGCCTCGTCGGGGTCCTCGTGCGGGGCGACCACGGCCAGGATCTGGTCCATGGCGACGGTCGACCCCGCGGTGACGTCCAGTTCGGTGACCCGTCCGGCGTGCGGTGCGGAGATGACGTGTTCCATCTTCATCGCCTCCACGACCAGCAGGCCCTGGCCCGCGGCCACGTCGTCGCCGACGGCGACCTTGACGACGGTGACGGTGCCCGGCATCGGGGCCGCCAGGGTGTCCGCGCCGTGCGCCCCGGCGGCCCCGCGCAGCGCGGCCGCCACCGGGTCGTGGTCGGTCACCTGCCAGGAGTCGCCGTCCCTGCCGAGCCAGTCGCCGGCGCGGTGGAAGCTGTGCACCACGCCGTCGACGGTGACCCGTACCCGGTCCGCGGTGACCTGCGCGTCCTGCGCGTCCGGCCGGACGTCACGGGCGACGGGGTCGTGGCCCGGTACCCGCAGCCAGTGGCGGACGGGGGCGGGCTCGCCGCCGAGCCGGAAGCCGCTGGGCATGGCGAACGGGTCGCGCCAGCCGCCGTCCGCCGGCGGCTCCAGCGCGGCCTGCCGTACCGCCGCGGCCGCCGCGTACACCTCGTCCGGCACCGCGCCGTCGACCAGCCCGGCCGCCTCCCGCTCCACCAGGCCGGTGTCCAGTTCGCCGGAGACCACGTCCGGGTGGGCCAGCAGCCGGCGCAGGAAACCGGCGTTGGTCGTCACGCCGAGGGTGACGGTGTCGGCCAGTGCGGCCCGCAGCCGGCGCAGTGCGGTCGCCCGGTCCGGGCCATGGGCGATGACCTTGGACAGCATCGGGTCGTAGCGGCTGCCGACCTCCCCGCCCTCCGAGAGCCCGGAGTCCGTGCGGACCCCTCCACCTTGCGGCTCGCGCAGCGCCAGCACCGTGCCGCCGGTCGGCAGGAAGTCGCGGGCGGGGTCCTCGGCGCAGATCCGCGCCTCGATGGCGTGCCCGGTCAGGGTGATGTCCTCCTGGGCGCAGGGGAGATGCTCGCCGGCCGCCACCCGCAGCTGCCACTCCACCAGATCGAGGCCGGTGACGAGTTCGGTGACCGGGTGCTCCACCTGGAGACGGGTGTTCATCTCCATGAAGAAGTACGAGGCGGGGTCCTTGCCCGGGACGATGAACTCGACGGTGCCGGCGCCGCGGTAGCCGCAGGAGCGGGCCGCCTGGACGGCCGCCTCGCCCATCGCGGCGCGGGTGGCCTCGTCCAGCAGCACCGAGGGGGCCTCCTCGATGACCTTCTGGTGGCGGCGCTGGAGGGAGCACTCGCGCTCGCCGAGGTGGAGGACGTTGCCGTGGCCGTCGGCCAGGACCTGGATCTCGATGTGCCGGGGCCGGTCGATCCAGCGCTCGACGAGCAGGGTGTCGTCGCCGAAGGAGGAGCGGGCCTCGCGGCGGGCGGAAGCGATCTCGTCGGCCAGCAGCGTCTCCTCGCGGACCAGCCGCATGCCCTTGCCGCCGCCGCCCGCGGACGGCTTGAGCAGCACCGGCATGCCGATCTCCCGGGCCGCGGCGGCCAGTTGCCCGTCGTCCAGGCCGCTGCCCGAGGAGCCGGGGACGACCGGGACACCGGCCGTACGCACCGTCTCCTTGGCGCAGATCTTGTCGCCCATCAGCTCGATGGCCTCGGCGGGCGGGCCGATGAAGACCAGCCCGGCGTCCGCACAGGCACGGGCGAAGGCGGCGTTCTCGGCGAGGAAGCCGTAGCCGGGGTGGACCGCCTGGGCACCGGTGCGGGCGGCCGCCGCCAGCAGCGCCTCCACGGACAGATAGCTCTCGGCGGCCGGGGCCGGGCCGATCCGTACGGCCGTGTCGGCCTCGCGGACGTGCCGGGCCCCGGCGTCCGCGTCGCTGAAGACGGCGACCGAGCGGATGCCGAGGGCGCGCAGGGTGCGGATGACACGGACCGCGATCTCGCCGCGGTTGGCGATGAGCACGGTGTCGAAATTGGTGGCCATACCTGGGGACATCCCTCTCACATCCGGAAGACGCCGTAGCCGGGCGCGGTGCTGTCCTTTTCGGGGAGCGGTGCATTGGCGCACGCGGTCAGCGCCAGGCCCAGCACCTGCCGGGTCTCCAGCGGGTCGATGACGCCGTCGTCCCACAGCCGCGCGGTCGCGTAGTAGGCGTTGCCCTGGGACTCGTACTGCGCGCGGACGGGCGCCTTGAAGGCGTCCTCCTCCTCGGCGCTCCACTCCTCGCCGTGCGCCTCCAGCTGGTCGCGCTTGACGGTCGCGAGGACGGAGGCGGCCTGTTCGCCGCCCATCACCGAGATCTTGGCGTTCGGCCACATCCACAGGAAGCGCGGCGAATAGGCCCGGCCGCACATGGAGTAGTTGCCCGCCCCGTACGAGCCGCCGATGACGACCGTCAGCTTCGGGACGCGGGTGCAGGCCACCGCCGTCACCATCTTCGCGCCGTGCTTGGCGATCCCGCCGGCCTCGTACGAGCGGCCGACCATGAAGCCGGAGATGTTCTGGAGGAACAGCAGCGGGATGCCGCGCTGGTCGCACAGCTCGATGAAGTGGGCGCCCTTCTGGGCGGATTCGGAGAACAGGATGCCGTTGTTGGCGACGATGCCGACCGGGTGGCCGTGGAGGTGGGCGAAGCCGGTGACCAGCGTCGTGCCGTACTCCGCCTTGAACTCCGCGAAGCGCGAACCGTCCACGAGGCGGGCGATCACCTCGCGCACGTCATAGGGCGTACGGGAGTCCGCGGGCACCATGCCGTAGAGCCCGGCCGGATCGGCCTTGGGCTCCTCGACGGTCCGCACCGTCCACGGCAGCGGCGCGCGCTCGCCCAGGGTGGAGACGATGGTGCGCACCAGGCGCAGCGCATGGGCGTCGTCCTCGGCGAGATGGTCGGTGACGCCGGAGGTCCTGGCGTGCACCTCGCCGCCGCCCAGCTCCTCGGCGGTGACCACCTCGCCGGTGGCGGCCTTCACCAGCGGCGGCCCGCCCAGGAAGATCGTGCCCTGGTTGCGGACGATCACGGCCTCGTCGCTCATGGCGGGGACGTACGCACCGCCCGCCGTGCAGGAACCGAGGACGGCGGCGATCTGCGGGATACCCGCCCCCGACATCCGCGCCTGGTTGTAGAAGATCCGCCCGAAGTGCTCCCGGTCGGGGAAGACCTCGTCCTGCATCGGCAGGAAGGCGCCGCCGGAGTCCACGAGATACAGACAGGGCAGGCGGTTCTCCAGGGCGATCTCCTGCGCCCGCAGGTGCTTCTTGACCGTCATCGGGTAGTACGTGCCGCCCTTGACCGTGGCGTCATTGGCGACGATCACCGTCTCGCGGCCGGAGACCCGGCCGATGCCGGCGATCACGCCCGCGGCCGGCGCGGCCCCGCCGTACATGCCCTCCGCGGCCAGCGGCGCCAGCTCCAGGAACGGCGAGCCGGGGTCCAGCAGGGCGTCCACCCGGTCCCGCGGCAGCAGCTTGCCGCGCGCGGTGTGCCGCGCCCTGGCCTTCTCGCCGCCGCCCAGCCGGGCCGCCGCGAGCTTCTCGCGCAGCCGGTCGGCCAGCTCGCGGTGCGCGGCCTCGTTGGCACGCCAGGAGTCGGACGCCGGATCGGCGGTACTCCCCAGCACCGGTGCCTGCTCCATCAGTACGAGCCCCCTTGCTCGGTCGCTGTCCCGTCGCCGCGGTCCGCGGATGCCGGGCCATTCGGGTTGATGGCCGGGTTAATGGGCGTTAACCACTCCCCCTTCAGGTTAACGAGCACTAACCCGGCTGTCTACAATCGACGGCATGAGTAATGCGCAGGCCCCCGCCCCGATCAGCCGCCGTGAGCAGATCCTCAGGGAGGCGGCCCGGCTCTTCGCGGAGCGCGGTTTTCACGGCGTCGGCGTGGACGAAATAGGGGCGGCCGTGGGCATCTCGGGCCCCGGTCTCTACCGGCACTTCGCCGGCAAGGACGCGATGCTGGCCGAGCTGCTGGTCGGCATCAGCGAGCGGCTGCTCGACGGCGGGCGGATGCGGGTCGCGGAGGGCGGCGAGACCCCCGAGGCGGTGCTGCGCGCACTGATCGACGGCCACATCGACTTCGCGCTGGACGACCGCCCGCTGATCACCCTGCACGACCGCGAGCTGGACCGGCTGCGCGAGGCCGACCGCAAGCGGGTCCGCCAGCTCCAGCGGCAGTACGTGGAGCTGTGGGTGGAGGTCGTGCGGGAGGTCTATCCCGTGTGCGCGGAGGTCGAGGCCCGGTCCGCGGTCCACGCGGTCTTCGGGCTGCTCAACTCCACCCCGCACCTCAGCGCGCGTGCCGGCCTGCTGCCCCGTGCGGCCACCGAGTCCCTGCTCAAGCGGCTCGCCCTGGGGGCGTTCGCGGCGGCGGCGGACCGGGACCCGTCGCCGGTGAAGTGACCCCGGCCGCCGGCCGCGCTGGTCGCCGGCCGGCCGATGGTTCCCGGATCACCAAGGAAATGCCAAGGAATTGCCATGGCAGATTTTATGGGGTGGCAAAGGGAATGCGCCCGGCGACCGCCTTCCCGGATGTCGGACGCATTGCCGGGAGTGAACCGGAGGATCTGCGGCCGTGGGGACGGCGTCAAGGCTCCCGGATTGCCGTTGATTGCCGCGAGCGACGGTGCCACGATGAACCGCAGTTGCTACGCCCGTAGAAACAGTGGCCGCAGGGCCGGCCGGCGGGGGACCACGTAGCGCCGGAAGCTGTGTACTCACGGGGGAGACGTTTCGGTGCCTGAGCTTCACGTAAGAGGAATCCGGTCCACGGACCGCATGATGTGTCGATGACCGGCCAGTCCATGGCGGGTATTTTTCTGAGCGGGATTTTCGCCGCCGCCGCCGTCATTGTTGGGGTCATCGCCGGCAAGAGTCGAAAAGGCACACTGCGCAAGAATTCCTTTGCTGGAATGCGCAGCAAGGAAACCCGGAGCAGCGACGTGGCCTGGCGTGCCGGGCAGTATGCGGCCCAGCGGAAATACGTGCGCCTGATTCCGGTGCTCGGCGTCGCAGCCGTCGCGTCGTTGGTCAACGCTTTCCTCGGTGGCCCGTCCTGGGTCTACGTGGTGATCGTCGTGACCAGCGGCAGCGCAGATGCCGTCATCGCCCTCTCGTCCACCGCGGCCGCCCGTGCCGCGGTGCGCGAGGAGCGCCGGCACCTCGACTGAGCCGCACCCAACTCTCTCTCCAGTCACCCATCGGCCCACCGCCGGTGCGGCGGATCGCCGCGCCCCACGGCGCCCCGCGCGGCCGGTCATGTGCGGCAAGCGACGGGTGCCCTCATTCCCATGCCAAGCAGACAGCGGGCCTTCCGTCGTGTGCTCCGGCATGACCGAACACCCCCACCACCAACCCACTTGTGAAGGTGATCCATGCATTTCCACAGAACTGCCGTACTCGCCACTTCGGCAGCGGCACTGGCCGGAATCGTGGCCTGTGGCGCGTCGGCCGTGGCCGCCCCGCCGGCGGTGGCAGCCGCCCCGGCGGCGCAGACCGTGGCCGCTTCCGCCGGCACCGCGAAGCACCACATCAAGTACTCCGACGAGGACATCGTCGGCCTGCTCATCTTCGCCAAGGGCAGGGCCGCTCACGACCACCCCGCCCTGGCCAAGCAGATCAGGGCCCGGCGCACGGACGGGGCGGACAAGGTGACGGCGGCCCAGATAGCCGAATTCACCAAGGTACTCAAGCGGATCGACTCCGCCTTCCACGAGAAGGTGACGGTTCCGGTCCAGATCAACGACCCGTTCCAGGCCAAGCAGGGAATGCTCCGGCTCAACGATGACGTGAAGAAGTACATCGCGCAGCAGAAGGCGGCGGCCACCACGGACACGGCCCGCACCAACGGCTGGTGGTGGCACGACGTCAACGGCCTGATCGAGATCAACGTGATCGGTGCCATCAACGCCATCGGATACGCGAATGTGGCCGGCGCGACCGAGGTTGCCATCGCCCTGGTGGTGGTCCCGTCCGCGGTGAGCTACGGCTTCGACATGAGCCGGCCCAACAGCCTGGACGCCGACACCATGGTCTCGGACGTGGCTCGGAGCCTGTAGGCGACCGGCTCGCCGAGCAGCAGGAATGACGGGTGGGTCGGCCGTGGTGACGCCGCGGCCGGCACACCCCGCTGATCCATCGGACCACACGCAGCCGAGGTCGCGCGCGCATGGCCAATAAGCCCACCACACACCCCGTGAAACCAGCGGAAGGACGGAATGCTTCGCTACGTCAACTGGTCCTGTTCGCCGGAGCCTGCCTGTGTCTCTTCGGCTACCTTGCCGCGTCCCTCTTCTACACCTTGCCGAGCAACGCGCTGAGCAGCCGTCAGTCCAAAGGCGGTGCCAGGCACGCCCTGAACATTCTGACGCCGGAGAACTGGGCCTTCTTCACCCGTGATCCCGAGACCACGCAGATAGGTGCTTATGCCCTGGGGGCGGATGGTGCGGGGCGGAGTCTGATGCGCACACCGCAGGGCGCCCCGTCGAACCTGTTCGGCCTGTCCCGTACGCAACGGGCCCAGGGGCCGGAGCTGGGGTATCTCAATGCGGCTGCGGCGGCGCGCTGGAAGGCCTGCGACGGTCGCCTCGCCGACTGTCTGCGGGAGTCGTCCGGCGGCAGAGCCTGGCGGGTGAAGAACGAGAGCCCGGTGCCGACGGTGTGCGGTGACGCCTATCTCACCCAGGAGAAGACCGTGCCCTGGAGCTATCGGGAACTGGTCCCGTATTCCAGGCGAGTTGTCAAGATCGTACATCTGGATGTCCGATGCAGATAATGCCCGCTGTCCATTCCCTCGCCGGCCGGCTTGCCGAGCACACCGCACGGCACGATCTCCGCTCCCGGTGGTTCGGTGTCGGACGCAGCGTCATCGCCGTGGCCCAACTGAGTGTTCTCCTGCTGACTCCCCTCAAGGCCCTGCTCGTCCCCGTCGTCGGGATGGGGGAGTTCCCGCGCTGCGATACCGTTCGCGCCGCTTCCGCGCTGTGTCTCGGCGGCGATGCGGTGGGTGCGGAGCCCCGGCGGTGGCTGCTGATCGTGGTGCTGCTGGTGGCCGCCAGTGGTTATCGGCCGCGGTGGACCGTGATCCCGCACGCCTGGGCTGCGTATTCCGTCGCGGTCGGCATTTCGGTGCCCGACGGCGGTGAGTCGGTCGGCATGATCATGTGTTTCCTGATGATTCCGATCGGGCTGGCGGACGGCCGCACCTGGCACTGGCAACGGCCCGACTCCGCTCTGGCGCCGTCGTGGCGTACGGTTTCGCTGGCCGCTTTTCTGGCCATCCGGGTGCAGATCGCCTATCTCTACCTGGACAGTGCCCTCAGCAAATTCGGTGTGGCCGACTGGGCCAATGGAACGGCCGAGTACTACTTCCTGCGTGACGGCATGTTCGGTGTGAGCCGGCCCTGGGACGGTGTCCTGCTGTGGATGTCCAAGAGTCCGCTGGTCGTGGTTTCCCTGACGTGGGGCGCGCTGCTGATCGAAATCGCGATCGGAGTGTGCCTGCTGTCCTCGGGCCGCCGGCGCAAGGTCGGCATGGTCCTGGACATCGTGCTGCACGGCTCGATCATTCTCACGATGGGTCTGTGGAGTTTCGCGCTGGCGATGATCGGTTCCGCGATTGTCTGCGCGACCCCGGACCGCCGCCCCGCGGAACCGGTGGCGGTGGGTTCCGGATCCGACACCGCCGGGGCCCGGGCGGATGAGGCGGGCCGGGCCGTCGATCCGTGCCCGGAGTGCGGTGCGCATGCCCCGTCCGCCGCCGCGTCGCCCGTCTGAGACCGGGCAAAGGAAAGAAGCCCGTCAGAGCCCAAAAGCTCTGACGGGCTTCTTTCCCGTGGCGCGAGACCGTCCTACCCACTCGTCACAGGTTCTTCGAACCGGAACCTGCTTCCGTTGCGCGGACCGAGGCTGGCCGTGACACGCACGCCCGACGGCGCTTCGACCGTCGAGAACTCCTTGCTCGCCTCGGCGAGCCGCGCGCTCTTTTGTCCGCGATAGCGGAAATACACACTGATGCGGTGTGTGCCGGGAGTCACAGTGACCTTTGACGTGCCCCATTTCGCGGCATATTCCTGGCCGTCGACCTCAATGACCGGATTCGTCAGCAGGTGGTGAAACCACGATGCAATAAGTGACGGTTTGACATGGACTTCTACAACTGCCGTTTGATCCGCCATGAGTTGATGCTAAATGGCTCATCGGTGGTGATCAACGGCTTCCTGTGGAAATGGTCGGCGGATGACGGATTGTTTACGCTTCGGCGCGAAGCGCGGAGGTGGGATCGCCGGTCGTGACGGCGGCGCCGGGCGCGTAGGGCGGTCCCGGCCCGCACGGGTTTTCGTTGACCTCTGGACAGCCTTGGTGACTGACGGGTAGCTTTCACTGAGCAAGCGCTTAGCCATGCGCTTGGTCCGGCGACCTGGAGGAGGCGACGTAGCAATGCGCCGTACGGTGTTCAACGAGGATCACGAGGCGTTCCGCGCGACCATACGCGCCTTCATCGAGGCCGAGGTCGTCCCCGTCCACGACGAGTGGTTCGCCGCCGGCCAGGCCCCGCGCGACTTCTACTACAAGCTCGCCGAGCTGGGCGTCTTCGGAATCCGCGTCCCCGAGGAGTACGGCGGCGCCGGCATCGACTCGCACAAGTTCGAGGCCGTGATCTACGAGGAGACCGCCCGCGCGGGCGTCACCTTCGGCGGCTCCGGCGTCCATGTGCTGCTGGGCCTCCCGTACCTCCAGATGCTCGCCACCGACGAGCAGAAGAAGCGCTTCCTGCCGAAGTTCGTCAGTGGCGAGGAGATGTGGGCGCTGGCGATGACCGAGCCGGGCACCGGCTCCGACCTCGCGGGCATGAAGTCCACCGCGAAGCTGTCGGAGGACGGCACGCACTATGTCCTCAACGGCGCCAAGACCTTCATCACCGGCGGTGTGCACGCCGACCGCGTCATCGTGTGCGCCCGTACCGCCGCGCCCCGCGAGGACGACCGCCGCTTCGGCATCTCGCTCTTCGCCGTGGACGCCAAGTCCGCCGGCTACTCCGTCGGCCGCAAGCTGGACAAGCTCGGCCTGAGGATCTCCGACACCGCCGAGCTGGCCTTCGTCGACGTCAAGATCCCGGTCGAGGACCTCCTCGGCGAGGAGAACAAGGGCTTCGCCTACCTGGGCCTGAACCTCGCCTCCGAGCGCTGGGGCATCGCCTTCGGCGCGTACGCGCAGGCCAAGGCCGCCGTCCGGTTCGCCAAGGAGTACGTGCAGGAGCGCACGATCTTCGGCAAGGCGGTCGCCTCCTTCCAGAACACCAAGTTCGAACTGGCCGCCTGCCAGGCCGAGGTGGACGCCGCCGAGGCCGTCGCCGACCGCGCGCTGGAGGCCCTGGACGCCGGCGAGCTGACCCCGGCCGAGGCCGCCTCCGCCAAGCTCTTCTGCACCGAGGTCGCGCACCGCGTCATCGACCGCTGCCTCCAGCTGCACGGCGGCTACGGCTTCATGAACGAGTACCCCATCGCCCGCCTCTACGCCGACAACCGCGTCAACCGCATCTACGGCGGCACCAGCGAGGTCATGAAGTCCATCATCGCCAAGTCCATGGGCCTCTGAGCCGCAAGGGCCCTCGCACGTGAACGACGCCCAGCGGTCCCTGCTCGATCTGCTCGATCTGCTCGCGCTGGAGCGGATCGAGCAGGACATCTTCCGGGGCGAGAGCCGCGCCTCGGTCGTGCCCCGCGTCTTCGGCGGCCAGGTCGCCGCCCAGGCGCTGGTCGCGGCCGGGCGCACGGTCCCCGCCGACCGGCCGCCGCACTCCCTGCACGCCTACTTCCTGCGCCCCGGCGACCCCGGCGCGCCCATCGTCTACACCGTCGACCGCATCCGCGACGGCCGGTCCTTCACCACCCGCCGGGTCGTCGCCGTCCAGCACGGCCAGCCGATCTTTCACCTCTCGGCCTCCTTCCAGACCGCCGAGGAAGGCCTGGAACACCAGGAGCCGATGCCGCCGGCGCCGGACCCGCTGACCCTGCCCACCCCCGCCGAGATACTGCCGCGGCACGCCGGACGGTTCCTCACCCCGGCCGTCGCCGAGCGGCTGCTGGAGGCCCGGGCCGCGATCGACCTGCGGTACGTCGACGAGCCGCCCTACGTCACCGTCGGCGAGGTGCGCGAGCCGCGGTCCCAGGTCTGGTTCCGCACCAACGGCGACCTGGACAAGGCGCTCGCCGACGGCGCCGGCTGCGGCGACACCGTCACCCGCCCCCTGCTGGACATCTGCCTGGTCACCTACGTCTCCGACATGACCCTGCTGGACTCGATCCTGCTCGCCCACGGCCGCGGCGGCTGGGCGGTGGGCGACGTGGTCGGCGCGAGCCTGGACCACGCGATGTGGTTCCACCGCCCCCTGCGCGCCGACGACTGGCTCCTGTACGACCAGGAGTCCCCGACGGCCCAGTCCGGCCGCGGCCTGGGCAAGGGCCGCATCTTCACGGCGGAGGGGCAGTTGGCGGTGTCGGTGATTCAGGAGGGGGTCATCCGGGTGCCGCGGACGTAGGTAGTAGTGGGTAGGCGGGTGATGGCGCGGGGGAGCGGTCCCGGGTGGTGTTCCGGTCGTTGCGTTGTCGCAGCCGGGCTCTGACCGGAGTTCCGTGAAGCTCATGGCTGGATGAGGATTCGGGCCCGAAGGGAGCGTGAAGGACGCGCGGCCATACATTGCCCTCTTGAGCGTTTTGATCCTGTTGACGTGGCCTTCGACGACGCCTGAGCTCCAGGTGAGAGTGAGGCCGGCGGTGACGGCGTCGAGGTCGCGGCGGAGGAAGCCGGCGAACCCGCTCATCGGTTTCGGGGCGTCCTGCTCGGCCTGGCGGATCCATTCGAGCAGGAGGTGTCCGCGCTGGTGGCGGACGAGGTCGGCGAAGGTCCGGGCGAGGTCGCAGGCGCGGGCGATATCGGGGGAGTCGTTCCTCCTGGCTTTCGGTCAATAATGTCTCGCGTGGGCGCATGATCCATGAGGTGATCTTGCGAGGACTCGGGATGTCGGCTCGGACGGGTCCGGCGGTGCCGGCTCGGAGGGTGGCGAGGTGCTTGCGAACGACCTGCCGGCTGCCTTGGTAGCCGCGCTCACGGATCTCCAGGAAGAGACAGGTGCCGCTGACCTGGCCCTGCGCTTCGGTGAAGCGGGCGTTGAGGTATGCCTTGAACAGCTCCAGGACGCCGTTGGGGCGGCGGTCGCGGGCGGAGACCAGCAACTGGTCGAGGTCGGTGTCGCGGAAGCGGCGTCTGCAGGTCGATGGTGCACCGGCCGCGGCACGGCCGGTACACCATCGGCAAGGTCACCAGCGGGTGATGCCCATCGCCTCCGCCGCGCGGCGGATGGCGTCCCAGTGGGCCATCGACATGCCCGACCGCTTGATCGGAGCACTCGCGTCCAGGGCCCGGAACTCGTCCCGCGACTCAGCCAGGATGTCGGTGCCGTAATGGACCGCTACGGAACTAACGCCGTGGATGGGATGAGACTTGGCCGCCATCATGCTGCCGGCGTGTGCCAGGAGGCTCCGGGCCCGGTTGTACGCGCTGGTGTTGATCTGCTTCGGGTTTGCCGACGCACGGGTGTCAAGCTGATAACGCGACTTCGCCGGTTGGTCGGGCTTGGCGTTGGCGGCGACGGCTGGGGAGACGGCTACCGCGAGGGCTGTGGCCGCTACTGCGGCGGCCAGTCCGGTGCGGAGAGCATGCTTCATGGCTGTAAGTCCTAACGCTGGTGGATCATGGCGATACGAGTTCGCAATGAAGGAGCACTGGCTCACCCGTTCGCAATCATGAGGACGCCGGGCTTCGCCGGAGCGGTTCAATCCGGGGGCGAATTCCGG
Organism: Streptomyces sp. TM32; assembly: GCF_004122755.1. NCBI lineage: Bacteria > Bacillati > Actinomycetota > Actinomycetes > Kitasatosporales > Streptomycetaceae > Streptomyces > Streptomyces sp. TM32. Next base: position 7,274 of record NZ_SDIG01000010.1, on the reverse strand, counting down.
CCACTCCCGTACACCAGGCTCCGGGGAAGCACCGGCTCGAACGCCTCGCCACGAACATCGCCCGTCCCTGCCGCTGGGCATGATGACTGGGTGACCCTCCACCCCTGAGACCGCTCCCCGAGGGACCGACCGCGGCGACCGCCCGGCCCGGCCGACTGCCTTATAGGCACGGGGAGAAGGCGAACCGAGCGTGGCAACTCCACTGAGTGCGGACGGGTTTCTGTCCGCACTGAAACACGCGGGCCTTGGCGTGGTCGACGTCGGGAACTGGCTCTGACCGCAGTTCCGTGAAGCTCATGGCTGGGTGAGGATCCGGGTCCGAAGGGAGCGTGAAGGACGCGCGTCCATACATTGCCCTCCAGGTGTCCGCGCTGGTTGAACGTTTCCAGCACTCCGGCCGGGCGGCGGTCGCGGGCGCAGGCCAGGAGTTGGTCGAGGTCGGTGTCGCGGAAGCGTCGCACGGTCTTGCGGTCCAGGTTCAGCCTCCGGCCAATAGCGCTGATGGTCCAGCCGGCGTCCACGAGGCGGTGCACGTCTTCGTGGCTGTGCCGGGTCCGGCTCGACCATCTGAGTTGCCGGAAGGCCGGGCAACGGCAGATCCATCCGAGGTGGCTCGGATGGGGTGCGGGACCGTCATCCATGGCGAGTTCCCGCAGCGTGATCACGTGGTCACCTCTGCCAGTGCTTCGGCGAGTTCGACGGCGGTGGGTCGCTCGGTTGCTTCGCCGAGGAGGACCGGCCGCAGGATGTCCTGGAACGCAGGCCAGGGAACTGCGGTGGCGAGGGGGACGCGGCGACGGGCGATGTGCGCGCGGATTTCTGCCGGGGTGAGCCGGCCGGGCTCGATCCCGGCCGCGGCGTAGTCCAGTGGCCAGCGGCCGGTGGCGCAGGTCCACAGCGAGCAGGCGAGGGCGTACACATCGGTGGCGGTAGTGGGGGTGACCGGCTGGATACCGGCATTGATGGATGCCGCCAGTTCCGGCGCTACCAGGTGGGTGAGGCCGCCGCGGAAACCGGTGACCGGCTCCGTACCTTCGCGCCAGGACCAGGAACAGTCGAGCAGCCGTACGCCGTGGTCGGTGTGGATGCCGTGCGAGGGCTGGAGGTCGGCATGGACCCAGGCGGAGGAGTGCAGCGCGGCGACGGCTCGGCACAGGTCCACCGAGGCCGACAGGGCGGCTGCTTTCCCGTCCGCGTCAGACCGCACAGGCGCGAACGCATGCCAGGTCGACGGCCCCTTGAACCAGCGGGTCACCAACCACGCGACGCCTTCACCCTCGCCGGAGCCCAGCAGGTAGTCGGGCCAACCGATCGCATCGAGGACCGCTGCCTCCCGCTGAGTGACGGCCGCACCTTCGCTGTCGCCGGCCTTGACCGCGACCGCCCCATCCGGGCCGGTCGCTTTCCACACCGCCGCGCCACGCCGGTAGGAGATCTCCTTCAGTTCGACCGGAATGCCGCAGACCGCTTCGATGGTGGCAACGGCGGCTGTGGGGAAACCAGGGAACTCGCCCATTTCTTCACTGCCTTCCATTCGTACGGGAGCCCCTGAAACACCTCGCGTCCGTCATCCACAGCTGTTGAGAGCGACAGAGCGAGGTCCGGGGTGTCGGCAAGAAACCGGGGGTCGACAGGCCGGACGGCGCAGCGCACGGCGAGGAATGAGAAGGGCGGCGCGGGAACGCGGTCTTCTCGTCGGTCGGTGCCCTCTTCGCTGGCGAGGGCCGCATCTTCACGGCGGAGGGCAGTTGGCGGTGGTCAGTGATCCAGGGGTGGGTTGTCCGGGTGCCGCGGGGGTGCGCCCTCCTCGGCCTCACACCGGCGTGAACTCGTATTGGAGTTCATGGAGATGGCCGGCCTTGACCATGATCGTGACCTCGATGGGCCGTTCATCGTCGCTGTAGATCACTCGCAGGGTACGGAGGACGGGCAGGCTGCTGGGAAGGCGGAGGGCCTCGTACTGCTCCTGGGTGGGTACGCGGGCGGAGACCCGGTCGACGCTGAGACGGGGCGGGTAGCCCAGCTCGGCCAGGAGAGTGGGCGTCCCGCCCTTGATCCTGCGGCGTTCCGTCATCGCGGTACCGCGGGCGATGTCCAACGGGTAGTAGGACGTGACCAGTTCGACCGGTTCGTCGTCGATGAAGAGAATCTGGCGGCGGAGCAGCGCGGTGCCGCCGTCCGGGAGGCCCAGGGCCGCTGCGGCATCACTGGGCGGCGTGGCTTCGGTGACCTCCAGTAGCTCACTGCGCGCCCGGCCTCCGCGCTTCGTCGCCTCGCTGAGCCAGCGGTACTGCTCGCCGGGGCCGGCCGGCGCCATGAAGGAAGCGGGCCGTACGGTCTGCTGCCGGTGCTCCCGCACCGTCACCGCCGCTCCGGCGCGACCCACGACCAGGCGTTCGTCCTTGAGCAGGTGGAGCGCTTTCTGCACGGTGGCGCTGGAGGCATCGAACCGTTCCTTGAGGTGCGTCGTGGACGGCAGTTTCGCGCCTGGTTCCAGATCACCGCTCATGATCTCGTCGCGGAGGTCGGCGGCGATCCGTTCGTGCAGGGAACGCCGGTCGTGCGCGTCGTCTTCGGTTCTCGACACAGTCATCCGATCTTGATCTCGTAGCGCAGCCGCTGACGGTGTCCGGGCATCGCCATTCTGTCGACCTGGATCGGCCGGCCGTGTGCGTCCAGCGTGACCCGGGTCAGCTGGAGCACCGGTTCGTCGGCGCCGGTCCGCAGCGCCTCGCGCTCCTCGTGGCCAGGCATCCGGGCGAGGACGTCCTCCTGGACCCTGGCGCCGACGTGCCCCAGGTCGGCGAGGAGTGAGATCGCGCCGCCGGGAATCTTGGCGGTCCCGGCCAGACGGGTTCCCCGGGCGATATGGGCGGGATAGTAGGTGTCGGTCAGTTCGCAGGGTGCGTCGTCGAGATACATCACGCGACGGCGTACGACGACGCTCTCGCCCTCCGCGATGCCCAGGAGTTCCGCGATCCCGGCCGGTGCCGCGATCTCCCCGGCGTGCACGATGCGTTGACTGCCGCGGCGGCCACGGGCGGCGGTCTCCGCGCCCCAGGCATCGGACTGCCCCTTCTCACGGGGTGTCAGATACGGCATCGAGGTGCTGACCCACTCGCTGGTACCCACGCGTCCTCCTGGCGATTGGTGCTCCCAACCCTTCGCCTACACGGTATGCGACGCCTTGCGGCCACCACCCACCACGCGAGACCTTGTTGCTTTTCGTGAATAGCGATATGGTCTCAGCTGATCGTGTAGCCAAGGAGCAAGGCGGTGGTTCCCCGTGTCCGTGTGCCTTTCGCGGCAATGCCGATTTCCTCGGTCCTGTGGGCAGAATCAGGGCCGCGGCTCCGACCGGCCCGGTCTCGCCCCGGTGGCAGAGGCGGTCGCGCGATGAGCGAGTCGCCGACCACGCGCCTGCTGCCGTGGGTGAGCCCCGACGGCAAGACCTGCATCCTGCTGAGCGACGGCAGAGGTGAGAGCGGCTTTTCCCGTGTCGCGGACCGGATGGAAGACGTACAGCTGGAGATGGCGGACGGGCTGCTCGATCACGCGGCCGACATGCTCGGGGACGACACCGCGACCGATCGGCAACTCCGCTTCCTCGGACAGCAGTTGAGTGCGGCGCTGCGGGACGTGCGCCGTGTCGCGGGGAGCAGGGGCGAGCGGCTGAGCACCGGCGGGTAGCAAGTACAGGGCACCACGCACTGAATGAAAGAGAGGTCCGGGATGGGCCTGCAGATCACCACCGCTGCCGAGGGCGGGCAGCAAGGCGGAGGAGGAGACGGCGGGGACGGGCACCCCGGCCAGCCCTGGACGCCGCCCCCGCCGCCGCCCCCGGACGGTGACATGCCGCCCGGCGACGGGACGCATCGCAAGTGAGGCTCAACTCTCAACAGGAGCACCGCGCCAGTGACGAGCTGGCGCGCTCCCTCCGCGAAGCGGGAGCCCTGACGTCCGATTGGGCGGAGACATTCAGAGCCGTTCCCCGCTCGCTGTTCCTGCCGGATCTCGTCTGGGCCCATGACATGGCAACCGGCCGAAGTGTGCCCGTCTCCCGGAGCAGCGACCCCGCAGCGTGGGAGCTGACCGCGTATGCGAACGTCCCGCTCGTCACCCAATGGGACGACGGACAGCACACGGGTAGCGAGCCCGGAACGGTGCCGACCAGTTCGGCGAGCATGCCGTCAGTCGTGGCTGCGATGCTGCGCGACCTGGACGTGAGCGAAGGTATGCGGGTGCTCGAAGTCGGCACCGGCACGGGGTGGAACGCCGGCCTCCTCGCTCACCGACTGGGCAGCGGGAACGTGGTCAGCGTCGAGATCGACAAGGCGGTGACCGAACAGGCACGAGGAGCGTTGCTGCGCGCCGGACTCCACCCGAGACGGTCCACGGGGAGGGTGGGGACGGGTGGCCGGACGGGGCGCCGTATGACCGGGTGATCGTCACGGCAGGGGTGCGAGCGGTTCCGCCGCGCTGGTTGGAGCAGTCACGGCCGGGCGGGGTCATCCTCGCCCCCTGGGGCACCCATTACAGCGACCAGGACGCACTTGCCCGGTTGACCGTGCGGGAGGACGGCTCCGCGTCGGGACCGTTCCTGCGCATGGTCGAGTTCATGAAGCTGCGGGATCAGCGCCTGGACTGGAACCGGTTCAGGGAACACGTTCCGGATTTCCCCGGCGACGCCGACGTCTCCAGCACGACCGTCGCTTTGACGGATTTGGGGGACCGATACGAGCCCGCACGGTTCGTCATGGGGCTGTGTGTGCCGGACTGTGCCCATGTCATCAACAGGCCGGACGGGGGGACCGCGAGGGCGTGGTTCTTCGACCTGACGAGCCGCTCGTGGGCCGCCGCTGTTTTCCGCAGCGGCGAACCGGAGGCCACGGTCTACCAGTCGGGGCCGCGTCGCCTGTGGGACGAAGTGGAGGCGGCTCTCCGATGGTGGGTCGGCCGGGGCGAGCCGAGCCACACCCGGTTCGGTCTCACCGTCGCAGCGGAGGGGCAGCGGGTGTGGCTGGACGACCCGGCCGACTCCTGGGCCGTGTGAGGAACGCAACCGGCCCGTTCGGGCACTGGGGAGCGGTGGACGGGCTTCCAGCTCTGACTGGCCGCTGTGTTCCATGCCGCCCGTCGACCAGGAGACGTTCAGCCCACCAACCCCGCCGCATCCAGCAGATAAGCCGTCAGCGGGTCGTAATGCCGCGGGCTCAGGACGTGGTCGTCCAGGGGGATGGTCACCTGTACCGTGCCCTCGGACTCGGCGAGGAAGAGGGCCGGGTCGTTGGAGTCGGCGAAGCCCACCGCGTCCAGGCCGCGCTGGCCGGCGCAGCCCGCCCAGCCGTGATCGGCCACCACCAGGTCCGGCAGCGGGCGGCCCTCCCGCTCCAGGCCGTCGAGGATCGCGGCCATCGGCTCGGGGGAGTGGGTGTGCCACAGCGTCGCGCCGCGCTCCAGCATCGCGACGTCGCCGAACTGGAAGACCATGCCGTCGTCCGCCCGCAGCCCGTCCGGGATGACGACGATCTCGCAGTCCGCCGCGCGCAGCGCCTCGGCCGTCGCCCGGTGCACGTCCAGCAGCCCGCCCGGATGGCCGGTGGCGAACAGCACCCGCTGCCGGTCGGCCGCCGCCTTGCGCAGCACCGCGGCCGCCCGGTCCAGCGCGTCCAGCGTCAGCTCGGGGTCGATGGTGTCCTGCCCCTGCCGGTGGTGCGGGTCGTCGTTCACCCCGCAGCGCTCCGCCATCACGGCCAGGACGTCCTGCTCGTCCGTCCACCGGTCGCCGAATTCCAGGCCGAACCAGTAGTGGCGGTCGCCGTTGGCGAGTCTGCGGTAGTGGGAGAGGTTGTTCTCGCGGGGGGTGGCGACCTCACCGGCGATCCGGGTCCGTACGAGATGATCGACGAGTTCGGCGCGCGTGGGGGCGGGGGCTGCGGAGGCTATCGGCATAGCGCCCATTGTGCCCGCAGGGATGAGCCGGGGCCGGACGGTTCCGCAGCCCGGACACCGGGGTGGGGGGAGTGGGGTGGCGAGGTCGCCGGGTGCAGGGGAGGAAGGGCAGGTCACCGGGGTGCCAGGGCTTCTGCGTGCGGCTGGCCGAAATGTCGAACGCCTCCGGCTCGCTCGTCGCAAATGTCCATGGGGGAATCGCCCGGCCGTCCCTACCCTCACCTTCATGACCTCCACCTCCACCGGGCCCGTGGGCCCCGTCGACTCCTCCCGTGTCCCGCGCTACGCCGGGCCCGCGACGTTCGCGCGGCTGCCCCGCCTCGACGAGGTCGGCGGCCGGGCCGATGTCGCTGTAGTGGGTGTCCCCTTCGACACCGGCGTCTCCTACCGGCCCGGCGCCCGCTTCGGCGGCAACGCCATCCGCGAGGCGTCCCGCCTGCTGCGGCCGTACAACCCGGCCCAGGACGCGTCCCCCTTCGCGCTCGCCCAGGTCGCCGACGCCGGTGACATCGCCGCGAACCCGTTCAACATCAACGAGGCCGTGGAGACGGTCGAGGCCGCGGCCGACGACCTGCTCGCCTCCGGCGCCCGGATGATGACCCTCGGCGGCGACCACACCATCGCCCTGCCGCTCCTGCGCTCGGTCGCCAAGAAGCACGGCCCGGTCGCGCTGCTGCACTTCGACGCCCATCTGGACACCTGGGACACCTACTTCGGCGCCGAGTACACCCACGGCACCCCGTTCCGCCGTGCCGTCGAGGAAGGCATCCTCGACACCTCCGCGCTCTCCCACGTCGGCACCCGCGGCCCGCTCTACGGCAAGAAGGACCTCGACGACGACGAGAAGATGGGCTTCGGCATCGTCACCTCGGCCGATGTCATGCGCCGCGGCGTGGACGAGGTCGCCGACCAGCTGCGCCAGCGCATCGGCGACCGTCCGCTGTACATCTCCATCGACATCGACGTGCTGGACCCGGCGCACGCGCCCGGCACCGGCACCCCCGAGGCCGGCGGCCTCACCTCCCGTGAACTCCTGGAGATCCTGCGCGGGTTGTCGTCCTGCAACCTGGTCTCGGCGGACGTCGTGGAGGTCGCTCCGGCGTACGACCATGCGGAGATCACCTGCGTGGCCGCCTCGCACACCGCGTACGAGCTGACGACGATCATGTCGCGGCAGATCGCGGCGGGGCGGGAAGGGAAGTAGGTCCGCCGCGCGGCCGCGCGTCCCCGGCAGCGAGAACGCCGGCCCGTCACGGGTGACCGTGGCGGGCCGGCGTTCGTGCGGCGGGGGCCGGGGCCGGGGCCCCGGGGACGGCTCTAGC
>NZ_SDIG01000106.1:0-22246 GCF_004122755.1 Streptomyces sp. TM32 | reverse complement strand
GCCCGGCCCGCCTCGATGCCCGCCTCAGCGCCCCCTCAGCCCGCGATCGCCTCGTACAGGCTGAGGCTCGCCAGCGCGAGCATCACGCACGCGGCGACCTTGGTGATGAGCCGGAGCGGGACGTACTTCATGAGGGTGCGGCCGCCGAGGATGCCCAGGGCCGCCACCGACCACAGGGCCAGGACGGCACCGACGCCGACCGAGAGCGGGGCGTCGTAGCGGGCCGCGAGGTTGGCGGTCATGATCTGGGTCAGATCGCCGAACTCGGCAACCAGGATCATCATGAAGCCCGCCCCGGAGACCTTCCAGAAGCTCTGGTCGGCGGGCTTCTTCACTTCTTCCTCGTCGTCACCCTTACGGAACAGCAGCACGGCGGCGCCCGCCAGGAAGAGGACACCGACCACGCCCTGTACCCAGCGGTGCGGAAGCAGCGTCAGCACACTGCCCGCGGCGATGGCGAGCGCGACATGCACCAGGAAGGCGGCGGCCACGCCGGCGAAGACGTAGGAGGCGCGGTAGCGGGTGCCGAGCATCAGGCCGGCGAGGGCGGTCTTGTCGGGCAGTTCGGCGAGGAAGACGACGCCGAAGACGACGGCGGCGATGGTGAGACTGAACACGGGGTGGCATACCTCGATCGGTCGGGCCGCACCAAAGGGGCCCGGGAAAGGGGTCGCTTCGGCACGGCAGCGTCAAACACTGCGGCCGAAGGTCTCGCTGGCGCCGTACGGATGGCTGCGTACCGCGCTCCGGGCGCCGGCCCGCCACGTCGTCACAGCGCGCGAGGCGCGCTCCACCAGGGGCGGTGGTCGGGCGACGGGAGGGCATTGTGTCGACGGTCCGGCAGAGAGCTACTCCCCTTCTGCTGCCCCCGAGGGTACGCGGTGCAGCCGTCCGCGCGCGACCAGCTCCAGCACCACCGCACAGGCCGCCGCCTGCACCGCCAGCAGGGCGACCAGCACGAACAGCTGCACCGCACCGGCCTGTACGGGCGAGGCGCCGCCCAGCAGCATGCCGACGAACGCGCCGGGGAGTGTGACCAGTCCCACCGTCCGGGTCTGGTCGAGCCCCGGCAGCAGGGCGTCCGACGCGGCCGGGCGGGCGACCTCCATCCGCGCTTCCCGGTCCACCAGCCCCAGCGCGAGCCCCGCCTCGACCTCGCCGCGCCGGGTCTCCAGCTCGTCCAGCGCCCGCCGCCCGCCCAGCACGGTGGCGGTCAGCGCGCCGCCGATCAGGATGCCGGTGACGGGGATGAGGGTCAGTCCGCGCGGCGGGACCAGGCCGGTGAGCAGCAGCAGGGCGACGACCGGGGCGACGCCGGCGGCGATCGGCGCGGCGGCCCACCACCAGGTGCGGTTCTGGGTGATCCGGCGGCCGGCGGTCCGTACCGCCACCGTGAACATCAGCAGCAGGAAGCACAGCAGCCACGGGAGCGCATGCACCACCCAGCCGATGAGGTAGGAGACGGCGGCGAGTTGGGCGGCCGCGCGCAGCCCCGCGACGGCGATGGCGCGGGCGTGGCCGAGACGTGCCGCGGCGGCGAGGGCCACGGCGGCGGCGAGCAGGACGGCGAGGACGACCCCGAGGGTGGCGTTGACCGGCAGCAGCACGCGCTCACTGTAGGGGCGCGGCCAAGGGCGCGTGCGCGGGAGCGGTTCAACCGGAGTGCGGTTATGCATTTATGGTCTCCCGTCAGCTCTTGAACTGACGTGGGCATGTCGCCAGTCTGTTACCTGGTGCCCGTCCCATGGCAACCCCACGTCGTCACCATGGGCCGCACCACTTGGCAACTTCCCCCCACATACAGGGAGTTTCGATGGCAAAGGTCTACGCGCGTCGAGTTTCCATCGCCGCGGGTGCGGCCGCCGCTCTGGTCGGCACGCTGGTGTTCAGCGGCCAGTCCGCCCAGGCAGCGCCGCCCAGCCCCCCGGACGCGGCCACCGCACGGACGTATCTCGCCGACATCAAGGAGCAGGCCGAGGGCCCGCTGGACGGCTACAGCCGCGAGAAGTTCCCGCACTGGATCGACCAGGGCAAGAACTGCAACACCCGCGAGGTGGTCCTCAAGCGGGACGGCACGGACGTGCAGCAGGACAGCAGCTGTGCGGCCGTGAGCGGCAAGTGGGTCTCGCCGTACGACGGGGCGACCTGGACCAAGGCGGACGACCTCGACATCGACCACGTCGTACCGCTGGCCGAGGCGTGGAGGTCGGGCGCCGCGCAGTGGACCACCGCGCGCCGCCAGGAGCTGGCCAACGACCTCACCCACTCCCAACTGATCGCCGTCACCGACAACGTCAATCAGGAGAAGGGGGACAAGGACCCGGCGAAGTGGCTGCCGCCGAAGGACTCGTACCACTGCGAGTACGCCCGGATGTGGGTGTGGGTCAAGCATGAGTACGGCATGACCGCGGACTCCGCCGAGAAGGCCGCACTGAAGAAGATCCTGGACGGCTGCTGAGCCGTCGCCGCCGGGCCCGCCGGCCGGACACCACCGGCCGGCGGGCGCGCCGCCCCCCGCCTCCCGCGGCACCCGGTGTGCTTATCCTCTGACGACGACATGGGGAGGCACCGATGGCCGGACTGCGCTTGGGACCGCTGCTGCGGTACGTCGATGCCACCAGCGCGACGGTGTGGGTGGAGACCGACCGGCCGTGCGAGGTGCGGATCCGCTGCGAGGGCGGGGCACACGGCGCGGAACGCACCTGGCAGGTGGCCGGGCACCACTACGCGCTGGTCCCGGTGACCGGTCTGGCGCCCGGCAGCGAGACGCCCTACCAGGTCCTGCTGGACGAGGGGACGGTCTGGCCGCCGCCCGACAGCCCCTTCCCCGCGAGCACGATCCGCACCCTCCCCGCCTCCCCGGACCGGCCGCTGCACTTCGCCTTCGGCTCCTGCCGCTGGTCGGCGACGCCGGCGGACGCGTCGCACGACCCGGTCGGCCCGGACGCCCTGGACGCGCTCGCCGCCACCCTCGCCGCCGATCCCGGCCGGCAACGCCCGGACGTCCTGCTGCTGTTGGGCGACCAGGTCTACGCCGACCAGACCTCCGAGGCGACCGCCCGCGCGCTGGCCGCCCGCCGCGACCTCAGCGAACCGCCGTGGAAGCAGGTCGCCGACTACGAGGAATACACCCACCTCTACGACGAATCCTGGCTCGGCCCTCAGGTCCGCTGGCTGCTGTCCACGGTCCCCAGCTGCATGATCTTCGACGATCACGATGTGATCGACGACTGGAACACCTCGGCGGCCTGGCTGGCCCGGATGCGGGAGACGCCGTGGTGGCGCGAGCGGATCCTCGGCGGTCTGATGTCGTACTGGGTGCACCAGCACCTGGGCAACCTGTCGCCCGCGGAACTGGCCGCCGACGAGTTGTACGCCCGGGTACGGGCCGCCGACGACGGGACGGACCTGGTACGGGAGTTCGCGGCCGCCGCGGACAACGATCCGGCGGGCGTCCGCTGGAGCTACCGCCGGGATTTCGGCCGGGTACGCCTGGTCATGATCGACACCCGGGCCGGCCGGATCCTGGACGAGGGCGGCCGGGCCATGCTCGACAAGGCCGAGGGCGAATGGCTGCGGCAGGCGGTGCTGGAGCAGCGCGGCAGCTACGACCACCTGCTGCTCGGCAGTTCGCTGCCCTGGCTGCTGCCGCATCTCGTCCATGCCGCCGAGGGCTGGAACGCCGCGCTGTGCGCCGGTGAACGCGGCCCCCGCTGGGCCCGGCACAGCGAGTCCCTGCGCCAGCGTGCCGACCTGGAGCACTGGGCGGCCTTCCCCGAGTCGTTCACCGCGCTCACCGAACTGATCACCGAGGCGGGCTCCGGCGGGGACGCCCCGGCGACGGTCTGCGTGCTGTCGGGAGACGTGCACCACGCCTATGTGGCGGAGCCGCGCCGTCGTGGCGCCGGCCCGCATCCCGCGAGCCGGGTGCTCCAGTTGACCTGCTCGCCCGTCCACAACAGCATCCCCGGCATACTGCAGGCCGGATTCCGGTTCGGCTGGAGCCGGCCGGGCCGGTGGCTGGGGAAGCTGCTGGCCCGGCACGGGCGGCTGCCCCGGCCGCCGGTGAAGTGGCGGCGTACGGGCGGCCCGTGGTTCGGCAACCAGCTGATGACGCTGACGCTGGCGGGCCGTGCGGCGCGGCTCGCCCTGGACCAGGCCCGCCGGGAGAAGCAGGGCGGTGTCCGGCTCGTGACGGTCTGGCGCACGGAGGTGGCCGATGCCCCCCTTGCCGGGGAATCCGCCGCCGCGGACCGTCCGGTACCGGGAGCGAACCGGCCGAAGAGCGGATGAGGCGGGCGGCCCGGTATCCGGGACGGACCGGCGGTGTCCCGGGCCGGCCACAACGGGCGTCTTGCTTTGTGGTACCCGGGTGACGCGCCGGTATACAGGGCGGTGATGATAGGGCGCACGTTTGCCCGTCGCCCGTACCGGGCGGCCGCGCCCCGCACGCGCCGGCCGTCCGCCGCCCCAGGGAGCGCCCCTCTTGGCCGCCGAACGTCTCGCCGACCGCCACTCCCGGCCCGCCCTTGCCGTCGTGGGCGCCGGACCGCGCGGCACGAGCGTTCTGGAGCGGCTCTGCGCCTCGGCCGCCGAACTGGCCCCGGGCACCGGGCTGACCGTCCATGTCATCGACCCGGCCCCGCCCGGTGCCGGGCAGGTGTGGCGCACCGCCCAGCCGCCCGAGCTGCTGATGAACACGGTGGCGTCGCAGGTCACGCTGTTCACCGATGACAGCGTCGAGTGCGCCGGCCCGATACGCCCCGGGCCGAGCCTGTACGACTGGGAGGGGTGCGAGGTCGGCCCGGACGACTACCCGGGGCGGGCGCTGTACGGCCGCTATCTGGAGTGGGTCTTCCGCCGCACGGTGCGCACCGCTCCCCCGGACGTGACGGTCGTGACGCACCCGGCCCGTGCGGTGCGGCTGACCGAGGCGCCCGACGGTTCGCAGTCGCTGACCCTCGACGACGGCCGGACACTGCACGGCCTGGGGGCGGTGATCCTGGCCCAGGGCCATCTGCCGACCGCACCGGACGCCGAGCAGCAGCGGCTGGCCGCCTACGCCGCCGGGCACGGGCTGCACTATCTGCCCCCCGCCAACCCCGCCGACCTCTCCGCCGAGCTGGAGTCGCTGGCCCCGGGCCGCCCGGTGCTGCTGCGCGGCCTCGGCCTCAACTTCTTCGACCACATGGCACTGCTGACGACGGCCCGCGGCGGCCGGTTCGTCCGCGGCAGGGACGGTGCGCCGGTGTATCTGCCGTCCGGCCGTGAGCCGCGGCTCTACGCCGGCTCCCGGCGCGGCATCCCGTACCACGCGCGGGGCGACAACGCGAAGGGCGCCCACGGCCGCCATCTGCCGCTGGTGCTCACCCCGGAGGTGCGCGCGGCCTTCCGCACCCGCGCCGACTCCGGTGACCTGCCCGACTTCCTGGCGGAGGTCTGGCCCCTGGTGGCCAAGGAGGTGGAGGCGGTCTACTACGAGGCGCTGCTGGCGCGGCGCGGCGCGGGCAGCGCGGCGGTGCTCCGCTTCCGGGAGCGGTTCCTGGCCGGCGCGCACCGCGGCGCCGAAGAGGCGGCCGCCCTGGACGCCTTCGGGATCGCGCCGGACGCCCGCTGGGACTGGGACCGCCTCGCCCGGCCGCACACGGAGCAGTCGTTCGCCGGCCCCGCGGCCTTCCGCGAGTGGCTGCTGGGCCATCTGCGCACGGACGTCGCCCACGCCCGGCAGAACAATGTGTCCGGCCCGGTCAAGGCGGCCCTCGACGTCCTGCGGGATCTGCGCAACGAGCTGCGGCAGATCGTCGACCACGGCGGGCTGGCCGGCGTGTCCCGCCGCGACCACCTGGACCGCTGGTACACCCCGCTCAACGCCTTCCTGTCCATCGGGCCGCCGCGGCGCCGGATCGAGGAGATGGCCGCGCTGATCGAGGCGGGGGTGCTGGAGGTCGTCGGCCCGCGGATGGCGGTCCGGCCGGGCACCGCCGACGGCCGCGGGCCCGGTTTCACGGCCCATTCCCCGGAGGTGACGGGGTCCCAGGTGACGGCGGCGGCGCTGATCGAGGCGCGGCTGCCGGAGCCGGACCTGCGGCGCACCGGGGATGCGCTGCTGGCCCGGCTGCTGGCCGACGGCGGCTGCCGCCCGCACACGGTGGACGGCTACGAGACCGGCGGCCTCGATGTGTCGCCGAGCCCGTACCACCTGATCGAGGCCGACGGCCGGCGCCATCCGCGGCGGTTCGCGGTGGGTGTCCCGACGGAGGGCGTGCACTGGGTGACGGCAGCCGGGGCCCGACCGGGCGTGGGGTCGGTCACCCTCGCCGATACGGATGCGGTGGCACGGGCGGCGCTGCGGGTGGCGGTTGCCGGGGTACATACAGGTGCCGGTGCGGGCGGAGGCACGGTTCCGGCAGCACGATCGGCCGCTTCGAGCCAAAGGTCCCACATGGCAAGAGGTTGAACTTGCAAGTATTGGTTAGGTTTCCCTAACCTGTGCCTCCAGCGGTTACCCGTCCCCAAAAAGCCGTAGGAGCCCCCACCATGTCTGCATCCCTGGACTCGTTCCTCCAGAGAGCCACCCCGCACGTGCTCGCGCTCTTCCGCGTCGTCATCGGACTGCTCTTCGCCTGCCACGGCGCGTCCTCGCTCTTCGGTGTCCTCGGCGGCGCCATGGGGCAGGGCGGCACCATCCCCACCGGCAGCTGGCCGGGCTGGTACGCCGCCGTGATCCAGCTGGCCGGCGGTCTGCTGGTGATGCTCGGCCTGGGCACCCGCCCCGCGGCCCTGCTCAGCTCCGGTTCGATGGCGTACGCCTACTTCTCCATGCACCAGGGCAACGCGCTGTGGCCGATCCAGAACGGCGGCGAGGCGGCCGTGATGTTCTGCTGGGCCTTCCTGCTGGTCTTCGTCACCGGCCCCGGCTCCTGGGCACTCGACCGGGTCTTCTTCGGCGCGCGTACGGAGCCGACGGCGAAGGCCGCTCAGCAGGAGCCGTCCGCTGCCTGAGGCACCGGTTCCACCCGGATCCGGCACCTCCGCGGCCCCGCACACTTCCCCGGCGCCGCACCTCCCCCCTGGCCCGTACGGCATCCCCGCCGTACGGGCCTTGCCGCGTTCCCGGGCCGGCCGACCACCCGGTCACCCGGCCGGAGGCGGCCGAGGGCACAGGCGTACGCTGTATGGCTGAAGGGCCGCCCCTGCCGCACCGAGCGACGTCGCGGCGGGTTCGGACCGGGAGTAGGACGTTGCTGGAAAGCCTGGGGTCCCTCAGTGGCACCCCGTGGGTGTATGTGGTCGTCAGCTGCTCGATCGTGCTCGACGTCTTCGTCCCGATCCTGCCCAGCGGGATCCTGGTGATCGCCGCGGCCACCACCTCCGCCGGCGCCGGGAGCGCCGTGGACGCGGTCGGCCGCGTCGAGGTCGCCGCCTCCGTCCACGGCGGTGCCCCGCTGGCGCCGGTGTTCTCGCTGCTGCTGTGTGCCGCCACCGCCTCGGTGCTCGGCGACATGGTCGCCTACCGCCTCGCCTGGCGCGGCGGTGACCGCTTCGACCGCGCCATCGGCCGCTCCCGCCGGCTGACCGCGGCGCAGCGGCGACTCGGTACGGCGCTGACCCGGGGCGGCGGCATCGTCGTCGTCCTGGCCCGCTTCGCGCCCGCCGGACGGTCCGTGGTCAGCCTGGGCGCCGGCGTCGCCCACCGTACGGTCCGCGAGTTCCTGCCCTGGTCCGCACTGGCCGGCCTCGCCTGGGCCGCATACAGCGTGAGCCTCGGCTACTTCGGCGGCCAGTGGCTCGGCACGTCCTGGGTGAGCACCGCCCTCTCGGCCGTCGCCCTCTTCGCCGCCGGATCGGCCGCCGCGTATCTGATGCGCCGGCCGGAGCGGTCCGGGGCGCGCTGAACGGGTGGCCTGGCGGCCCGGTCTCGGCGCGGCCAACGATCCCGGAGATCCCGGCGGTTCTCGCGGTGCCGGCGGCGACCCCACTCCCCCGGCGAACGGCAGCTGGCGGCCCCGCCCCGAGACCGCCGAGGACCGGCCGGCCGTCCGCCGTATCCACCTCGCTGCGGGCGGCTGCGGGCCCGGACCGCTCGGACGGTGCCGTACGGGCGGGCGCCTCCGCGATCCGGAGTAAAATCGACCGTCACACCACGCCCCCCGTCTCCTGTGAGCCGTTCGCGCTCCCCGGACGCCGGACCGGGACCGCCTCCCTGGGCGGCACCCCTCGGCGGGGTCCGAACCACACACGCGAGGCACACTTCGGTGAACCAACCGCCGGTCGTCGAATGGACCGAGGCCGACGAGGCCCGTTGCGCCCGTTGGCGCTCCGAGAACGGCGCTCCGCCACCCCGCCGCATCGTCATCGCGGACGACCGGACGAAGGCCGACGACGCCTACAAACTCGCCTGCGAGGGCACCGCACTCCTGTGGCGCGGTGATTTCCACAACGCTCGCCAGCTGCTGACCGCGATGGCCCGCCGGATCGACCGCCGCCCCCGCAAGGCACCGCCCGCCGACGTCACCCAGGCGTTCCATCTGCACCGCGCCGCGCAGAATCAACGCGCCCGCATCCTGGGCATGCTGCTGGTCCCGCTCGACGCGTCCCTCGCCGTCCCGCTGCACCGTGCCCCGGACGTCCGCGAGGCCTGCGCCAGGGCGTACGGCCCCGCCGAGCCCGGCGGCGACGAGGCATCCGGGACCACCGGGGGTGCGGATCCGACCGCCTCCCTGGTCTCGCTGCGCGAGCTGCTCGGCCTCATCGGCGCCAACGAATGGCGCAGGAAGGGCGTGGAGATCCCGGCGCTCGGTGGCGACCGCATCCATCCGCACTACGGCGTCTTCTCCCCGGCCCGCGGCGAGTACGTCGACCTGGTGGCCGAGGCACCGCTGCCCTCCCAGGAGCTGGCGTTCGACATCGGCACCGGCACCGGCGTACTGGCCGCGGTGCTCGCCCGGCGCGGAGTGCGCCGGATCGTGGCCACCGACCAGGACCCGCGGGCGCTGGCCTGCGCCCGTGAGAACACCCAACGGCTGGGCGTCGCCGGACAGGTGGAGGTGGTCGAGGCCGATCTGTTCCCGGCCGGTCGCGCCCCGCTGGTCGTCTGCAACCCCCCGTGGGTGCCCGCGAAACCGACGTCCCCTGTGGAGCATGCGGTGTACGACCCGGGAAACCGGATGCTGCACGGCTTCCTGGGCGGCCTCGGGGACCATCTGACACCGGACGGCGAGGGCTGGCTGATCCTCTCCGACTTCGCGGAACACCTCGGCCTGCGTCCGCACGCCGCGCTCCTCGACGCCTTCGCCGCCTCCGGCCTGACGGTCCTCGGACGCCTCGACATCACCCCCCGCCATCCGCGCGCCCGCGACACCTCCGACCCGCTCCATGTGGCCCGCGCCGCCGAGGTCACGTCCCTGTGGCGGCTGGGTCTCGCGGCCGGGGGTACGGCCGACTCCCGCTGAGGCCGGGCGGGTTGGGGCCGAGCGGGTTGGGGCCGCGGTGGGACGGCGGCGCGGCCACCGGGCCGGGCCGGTGTGGACCGGGAGGCACGGCCGCGGGGCGGTGCCGTGTGGACCGGGAGACGCGGCCGCCGGGCAGTGCCGATCCGGACCGGGAGATGCGGCCGCCGACCCGGAGCGCAACCGCCCGATGCGCCTCCGGGTCAGGCACGATGGAGACATCATGGATCTCCGGTACCTCCTCTCCCGCGCCCGTGACCTCGCCGCTTCCGCCACGCCCGGCCGGCGCCGGCTGCTCGGCATCACCGGCCCGCCGGGGGCCGGGAAGTCCACCCTCGCCGCCCATCTCGTGGCCGACCTGGCCGGGCAGGCGGCGCTGGTGCCGATGGACGGCTTCCATCTCGCCGAGGCGGAGTTGCGCCGTTTGGGCCGCGGGGACCGCAAGGGCGCACCGGACACCTTCGACCCCGCGGGCTACGCGGCGCTCCTGGCCCGTCTGCGCTCCCCCGAACCGGACACCTCCGTCTACGCCCCGGCCTTCGACCGCCGTATCGAGGAGCCGGTCGCCGGCAGCATCCCCGTCGCACCCCACATTCCGCTCATCGTCACCGAGGGCAATTACCTCCTGCTCGAGTCCGCCCCCTGGTCGCGGATGCGCGCGCTGCTCGACGAGGTCTGGTACGTGGAGCTGGACGGCGCAGAGCGGATCCGGCGGCTGATCGACCGCCATGAGCGCTTCGGACGCCCGCGTGCCGACGCCGAGCGGTTCGTGCTCACCTCGGACGAGGCCAACGCCCGTGTCGTGGCGGCCACCCGCGAGCGCGCCGACCTCGTCATCCGCTTCACACCCGACGAGGCTCCGTCCCCCGAAGGCGCATAGGCCCCTGCTCCCGGCCTCCTTGCTGCTGCTCGTCGGCGAGCAGCCCGGCCACCGACAGGGCGCCCCAGCCCACGGACACCGCCACCGCCACCGCCCGGCGGCCGCGCCCCGGCAGCGTCGCGCCGAGCAGCGCGGCATCCCCCAAGTCGGCGGCGATCCGCACATATGCGGCGGTGCGCAGCGCCGGCCCTTCCGGAGCCAGCGCCAGCGCCAGCCCGCTCACCGCGTCCCGCCAGGCCAGCGGACGCAGCGAGATCCGGGTCGCCGGCGCGGTCCGCCCCGCGGCATCGACCAGCCCCGAGGGCCGCGCCAGCAGACCGGGCGCCGCGGCCACCGCCACCCCGTACGCCGCCGTGGCCACCCCGACCGCACGCAACAAAGAGACCTTCATCCACCGTCCGCCTTCCTCACTCACCGGTCGCCGGTCACACGAGCCCCGTCAGACTCGTTGTCCCCTCCAACTCCTTTCCGCGGCAACCCCCTTCCCAAACGACATCACAGGTGTCACCATGACACTATGAGTGTCATCGAGGGGGATGCATTGGGGGAGAGATTGAGCAGCGACAGCGTCATCGAGGGGGAGTCCATGTCCATGAGCACCATCGAGCGCGACAGCGACAGCCGTGGCCACGGCCACGGCGACAACGGCGACAACGGCGGAGCACCGGCGCCCGACGACGAGCTGCTGTACGGCGTCATCCGGCGCCTGTGGCCACTGCACCGCACGGTCGTGCGCGTGGTGGAACGCGAACTGTCCGGCACGGGCCTGACCGCCGGCGAACACGCACTACTGGACGCGCTGCACGCCGACGGTCCGCGGACCGTCCCGCAGTTGGCGCGCGCGATGGACCTCGACCGGCAGCCGGTGCAGCGCTGGGTGAACCACGCCGTCGAACTGGGCCTGGCGGTGACGGCACCCAACCCCGCCCACCGCCGCTCGTCGCTGATCCAGCTCACGAGCGAGGGCGCGGAGGCGATACGCGGGATCCGGACGTTCGAGACGGCGCAGCTGCGGCAGCGGCTGGCCGATCTACCCGCCGAGGACCTCCGCACCGCGCTGCACGTACTCGACCGACTCGGTGAGGAATTCCGGCACCTCGGGAACGGCTCACACGTTCCTCCGGAGGAACCCGACAGTCGCGGCAATACCGACGCCAGCCGCATCCAGCCCAGCTCACCCCATCCGACGCACAAAGGACGGCTCAGAGAATGACCCGCAGAATCACCGCCTGGTCCGAGATCGACAACGGCCTCGTGCCGGTCGAGGAGGGCGAACTCTTCTACGAGACGGCGGGCTCGGGCCCCGCGGTGGTACTGCTGCACGGCGCGATGCTCGACCAACACATGTGGGACGAGCAGTTCGCCTGGCTGGTGAACTCCGGCCTGCGCGCGATCCGTTACGACCTCCGCGGCCACGGCCTGTCCTCCACCGTGGCCGGTGACTACGCCCCTCACGACGACCTGTGCGCGCTTCTCGACGCCCTCGACGTGCCCCGCGCCGTCCTCGTCGGCCTCTCCCACGGCGCCCGGGTCGCGCTGGACACCGCCCTCGCCCACCCGGACCGGGTGGCGGCTCTCGCACTCGCCTCGCCCGGGATCAGCGGCCGCGCCTTCACCGACCCCTTCATCCTGGAGCACATCAAGGAGCAGGTGGCGGCGATCGGCGCACCGGACGGCGTGGAGCGCTATATCGAGCACTTCCTGCGGATGTGGGTGGACGGACCGCACCGCGAACCGTCCGCGGTGCACCCGGGATTCCGTGAGCGGATGCGCGCCTCGGCCGAGGCCAATGTGGAGGTGCACGGCGAGGGGACGGGGGGCGGGATGCCCCTTGAGGTCGGAGCCGCCGGGCGGCTGGGGGAAATCCGGGTACCGACGGTCGTGTGCGACGGCGATCTCGACGGCCGCGACATCTCCGCCAACGCCCATGCGATCGCGCTGTCCGTCCCCGGCGCCCACAGGGTCCGGGTACCGGGCGCGGGCCATATGGTCAATCTGGAGAACACCGCGCTCTTCGACCAGGAACTCCATACCTTTCTCTGCTCCCTGGACCTGTGACGGACGAGCCTCTCCCGCGGACGGCGCTCCCGCCCGTCCCCGGACCCGGACCACGGACCGCACCCCTCCCCCGCGGCGGTTAGAGTGGCTGGGCCGTGGTGCTCGGGAAGACCGGTGACGGACCTTGAGGTCCCAGTCCGGAGCGGCCCTCGCCACTGTGATCGGGGAGTTTCCACCCCTTCCGCAGACGCATGACGCCTCTGCGGCGCCACTGACCGCAGCCCGCGGCCGGGAAGGCGGGGCGGACGCGCGCACCCCAGCTCTTGAGGAGCAGGGAGGTACCCGCAAGCCAGGAGACCGGCCACGGCATTTCACGAACTGATCCACGAGGTGCTGGAGCGTGACCGCCGGATGGCCCTGTCCACCGATACCCCGAACACCCCTGCCTCCGGCGCCTTCCGCTGGCGCCGGCAGGACACCGTCCGCACCGCGGGCCTGATGGCCGTCATAGCCGGACTGCACGTCGTCGCCTTCGGCGTGCTCTTCCTGCTGGTGGTCCCGCACCACTACACCGTCGGCAGCCGGGTCTTCGGCGTCGGGCTGGGCATCACCGCGTACACCCTCGGCATGCGGCACGCCTTCGACGCCGACCACATCGCCGCCATCGACAACACCACCCGCAAGCTGATGGCCGACGGCAAGCGGCCGGTCTCGGTCGGCTTCTGGTTCGCGCTCGGCCACTCCAGCGTGGTCGTCGTGATGGCCGCCCTCGTGGCAGGCGGCGCGCAGCTCGCCGGCATCCTGCTCAACGACGAGTCCCGCATGCACCAGATCCTGGGCACGGTCGGGACCACCGTCTCGGGGTCGTTCCTCTACCTCATCGCCGCCCTCAACCTCATCGCGCTCTCCGGGATGTGGCGGGTCTTCCGCGAGATGCGCAGCGGCCGCTACGACGAGGCCGAGCTGGAGCGGCAACTCGACTCACGCGGCTTCATGAACCGCTTCCTGGGGCGGTTCACCCGCTCCGTCTCCCGCCCCGGCCAGATGTTCCCGCTCGGCTTCCTCTTCGGGATCGGCTTCGACACCGCGACCGAAGTGACCCTGATGGTGATGGCGGGCAGCGGCGCCGCGGCCGGTCTGCCCTGGTACGCGGTGCTGTGTCTGCCGCTGCTCTTCGCCGCCGGAATGAGCCTGTTCGACACCCTCGACGGCACCTTCATGAACTTCGCCTACCAGTGGGCGTTCTCCAACCCGGTGCGCAAGGTCTACTACAACCTCGCGATCACCGGCCTCTCGATCGCCGTCGCCTTCTTCATCGGCACGATCGAACTGGTGACGGTGCTGCACGACAAGCTCGCCCTCACCGACCCGCTGACCGGCTGGATATCCGGCCTCGACCTCGACAACGTCGGCTTCATCATCGTCGGCCTGTTCGTGGTCGTGTGGGCCGCGGCGCTGGCGTACTGGCGACTGTCGGGCGTCGAGAAGCGCTGGACGGAGCGGACCCGGCAAGCACAGCAGGCGGATCCGGGGTTTACGGCAGATCTGACAGGTACGGCAGCTACCGAGAAAGAGGTGCTCGACAAAGAGGTGCTCGACCCGAGTCCCGCAGCGGGGCAGGGGCCGAGCCTGTCCGATCCGGCCCCGCCCCGGTCTCCCCTCAGGTAGCCGACCCCGTCAGGTAGCCGACCCCGCCGCCGCCCCCGTCTCCAGGTCCGGCCCCCAGCG
Organism: Streptomyces sp. TM32; assembly: GCF_004122755.1. Classification (NCBI taxonomy): domain Bacteria; kingdom Bacillati; phylum Actinomycetota; class Actinomycetes; order Kitasatosporales; family Streptomycetaceae; genus Streptomyces; species Streptomyces sp. TM32. Next base: position 8,191 of record NZ_SDIG01000106.1, on the reverse strand, counting down.
CTCCAGGGCCGCCGCCAGATCGAGCGGCAGCAGGCGGTCAGGCTGGTCCGGGCCGGGCCAGTCCTCGCGCGGCACCCGCCACATCACCTCGAACTCGTTGCCGTCCGGGTCCTTGGCGTACAGCGACTTGGCGACGAGATGGTCACTGGCTCCCAGCAGGGCGCCCCGCTCGTCGAGCCGGTCACGCGCCGCGACGAGTTCGCCGAGCGTGCCGACCTCCCAGGCGAGGTGGTAGAGCCCGACCCGTCCGGCTTCGGGCCCGGGGGCCCCGGGCCCCACCGTGAACAGCCCCAGGTCATGATCGTTGAGTGAGCCGGGAGCGCTGAGAAACGCGGCGCGCCCCGGCACTTCGACATCCACCGTCAGCCCGAGGGCCTCGGTGTAGAAGGCGACGGACCGCGCCACCTCACGTACGTAGAGCACCGCGTGGTTGAGACGTCGTACCGGCATGGTCCTGCTCTCCGCTCTTCCGCCGCGGCACCACCGTGGTGCCGCCGCACTCCCCGTTTCCGGCTCCGCTGTTCCTGCCTGTCCCGAGACGGCGCCTGTTCCTGCCGTGCCCGGGGCGGCACCCGTTCCTGCCCTCCCCGCCCGGTGTCACTTCCGGACCACCAGCATCACGCCCGCCACGACCACCCCCAGCACCAGCGCGGCCGCGCCGCGGGCCGGCCGGTGGACCCGCAGGCCGGGCAGGAAGCGGTCAACGGCCAAGCGGCCGGGCCCGGTCAGCGCCAGGGCCGCCGCACCGGCGGTCAGCAGCAGCTCGTACTCCACGCCCTTGGGCGCGAAGAAGCCCCCGCCCCACTTCACGGCCAGGGCATTGACCATCGTGCCGACGACCGCCGCGGCGGCGAGCGGGGTGAGCAGACCGGCCGCCAGCCCGAGCCCGCCGAGCGTCTCACTGAGACCGGCGACGACGGCCATCGTCCGGCCGGCCGGATAGCCGCTCATCGTGAAGAACTGCCCGGTCCCGTCGAGCCCCGGACCGCCGAACCAGCCGAACAGCTTCTGGGCGCCGTGAGCCGCCATGGTCAGCCCGAGCGCGAGCCGCAGCACCAGCAGCCCGGCGTCGTAGCCGTACGGAGCGGGTTTGTCGCGCATCGATACGCCGAGGCGGGAGGGCTCAAGAGTGCTGAGGGGGGACATCATCAGGAGCGCTCTTTCACAGGTCGAGGACCGGTCCGCGAACTCACGAACCAGTTACTTGAAACTTCAAGTCACTCTCGACGATACACAGCACCCCCCACGGCGAACAACAGCGCGCGGCAGCCTCGGGCGGCCCGCCGCACGCCATCCGCACGCCCGCCACACGCCCTCCCGGCTCAGGCCCGGTCCGGACTCAGGACGGGTCCTGGCTCAGGGCGGGTCCGGGCTCAGGACCGGTCCGGCGGTGCCGCCGACGGCCGCCCGAGGAACGCGGCGATCGCGCGGTCGAAGTGGGGCCGGGCCACCACCGGCCGCTGCGGGGCGGCGGTGGCCGTGCGCTGCGGTGCCAGGGCGGCGGCGACGGCCCGTTTGGCGGCCCGGATCGCCGCCGGCGGATGGTCGGCGATCCCGGCGGCGAGGCGGCCGACGTGCTCGGCGAGCCGGTCGTCGGGGACACAGTGGTCGGCGAGTCCGAGGGCCACCGCCGTACGGGCCTCGACCAGCCGGCCGGTGTAGAGCAGCTCCCGTGCCGTGCCCGGCCCGGCCAGGGCGACCAGCCGGGCGGCGAAGAGTGGGCTGGCGAGGATGCCGAGCCGGGCGATCGGCATCCCGATCCGTGCGGTGGCCGCCATGAGCCGCAGATCGCAGGCGAGGGCGAGCTGGCACCCCGCCCCCGCGGCGACCCCGCGGACCTCGGCGATCACCGGGACCGGACAGTCCTCGATCGCCGTGAACGCCGCTTCCATGTGGGCGAAGGACTCCTCGACACGGCCGGGGTCCGCCGCCACCCAGTCGGTCATGTCCGACCCGGCGCAGAAGGTGTCGCCCTGCCCGCGGATCACCAGCACCCGCAGCGACCGGCACGCCCCGAGCTCCCTGATCCGCCGGGCCAGGGCCGCCCAGGCCGCGCCGGGAAGGGCGTTGCGCCGGCCGCCGTCACCGATCCGGATCTCGCCGACGGCACCGGACCGGGCGATCCCGACGGCGGGTTCGAAGCCGGGCTCCGGCGGAACGTCGGGCCCCGGGGCCGCTTCGGGCCCCGGCGTCACCTCGGACTCCGGTGCCACTTCGGTCCTCGGGGTCGCTTCGGGCCCCGGGGTCACTTCGCGGCCTTCCGTGCGCGGAGCCCGGCCAGTTGCCCGGGGCCGGCCCCGAGGGCGGTCAGTACCTGTGCGGTGTGCTCACCGTGCCGGGGCGGCGGGGTGCGTACGGCCGCCGGGTGCTCGGACAGCTTGAGGGGCGAGGCGAGGGTACGGAGGGTGCCGGCGTCGGGGTGCTCGATCTCGGCGACCATGCCGCGGGCGACGACCTGGGGATGCCGCAGGGCCTGGTCGACGGTGTTGATCGGACCGACCGGTACCCCCTCCGCGGTGAGCTGTGCGGCCCACTCCTGGGCGCCGCGGGAAGCCAGCGCGCCCTCGATCAGCGGAAGCAGTTCCGTGCGGTGGCGGACCCGGTCGGGGTTGGTCGCGAACCGTGGGTCGTCGACGAGGGCGGCGAGTCCGATCGCGGTGGCGAAACGGCGCCACAAGCCGTCGTTCCCGGCGGCCACCATGAGAGGACCGTCGGCGGTGGGGAAGGCCTGGTAGGGCACGATCGCCGGATGCGCCGAGCCGTAGCGCCGCGGGACGTCGCCGGAGGCGAAGTAGCCGGCGGCCACATAACTCAGCCAGGCCACCTGGCCGTCCAGCAGCGAGACATCGACCCACTCGCCCCTGCCCGTGAGTTCACGACTGCGGAGGGCGGCGAGGATGCCGAGGGCGGCCCACATGCCGGCGGCGAGGTCGGCGGGGGACACCCCGAAGCGCACCGGCGGACCCGCGGGCTCGCCGGTCACGCTCATGACCCCGCTCACCGCCTGCGCGATCGCGTCATAGCCGGGCTCCTGCCGGTACGGCCCGGTCTGCCCGTAGCCGCTGATCGAGGCGTAGACGACGCCGGGGTTGGCGGCCCGGACGTCCTCGTACCCCAGGCCGAGGCGGGCCGCGGTGCCCGGCCGGAAGTTCTCCACGATCACATCGGCGGTGGCCGCCAGCTCGTGGATCAGGCCCCGGCACTCCGGGTCCTTGAGGTCGACGGCGATGCCGCGCTTGTTGCGGTTGACGCTGTGGAAGTACGCCGCGTCCTCGCCCTGGAAGGGGGGACCCCAGGACCGGGTGTCATCTCCGGAGACGGGGTCCTCGACCTTGATCACATCGGCGCCGAGATCGGCCAGCATCATGGTGCAGAACGGCCCGGACAGGATGCGGGACAGATCGAGGACCTTCAGACCGGTCAGCGTTCCCTCGTGGACGAGCCAGGGCCCGGGGTGTGGTGCGGGATGCATCGGGCCTCACGCCTCCGTTGCGGTGGGACGCGCCAACGGGCCGGCGGCCGAGCCCAGTTCGAGCAGGAGCTCCATGCAGATGGCGGTGGCGTCGAGGAAGTAGTCGACGCGCAGGTTCTCGTTCGGCGCGTGGTTGGCCTGGTCGGCATTGGCCAGCGGCAGGCCGACGCTGGGCAGCCCGAGGACCCCGGTGAAGACCCAGTCCGGAAGGGTGCCGCCGTAGGCGGGTATCAGCAGCGGGGGCCGCCCGGTGACCCGGGAGACGGCCGCTGCCACCCGCGGCGTGTAGGGATTGTCGATCGTGGTCCGGGAGGCCGGTGTGCCGCCGGTCTTGGTGACCGTCACCTCGGGGGCACGGTCCCGCAGATGGGCGGCCACCCGCTCGAAGACGGCCTGCGGATCCTGGCCCGGCGTCAGCCGGATGTCGATGCCCGCCTCCGCGGTGTCGGGGATGATCGTCCGGGCCACGTCACCCGTGCTGATCCCGTTGATCGTCAGCGTGGGGCGGTCCGCCAGGCGCTCGTAGAAGGACAGCCCGTCGAAGGCGGGGTCCATGCCGCTCAGCCCGATGTCCCCGAGGACCTGCGGCAGATCGAGCGGGAGCGCGGCGAACGCGGCACGGTCGGCGTCGGGCAGCGGTTCGCGGCCGTCCTCGAAGCCCTCGACGAGGACCCGGCCGGCCGGGTCCTTGAGGCAGGCCAGCGCCTGGACCAGCTGCCAGGCCGGATTGGCCGCGACATTGCCGAAGTTGCCGGAGTGCAGGGGACGGCTCGGGCCGGTCGCCCGCAGCCGGAGCCGGACCATGCCGCGCACCCCGTGCGAGACACACCATTCACCGGATTCGTGCACCGACCGGTCGCTCCAGACGACCAGGTCGCAGCCTTCGAACAGTTCCCGGTGTGCCCCCAGGGTGGCCGCCAGCGTGGGGCTGCCGATCTCCTCCTCGCCGTCCAGCAGCACCGTCACCGAGCAGGGCAGTTGGCCGGCGTACTCGTCGAACAGGCGCAGCGCCTGCAGATGCGCATAGTGCTGGCCCTTGTTGTCGCCGGTGCCGCGCCCCCAGATCCGCCCGTCCCGCAGGACCGGGGTGAAGGGGTCGGAGTTCCACCGCTCGCGCGGTCCGGCCGGCTGGACGTCGTAGTGGCCGTAGAGGAGGACGTGCGGCGACCCGGCAGGCCCGGCGCGGTGGCCGACCACCAGCGGCCGGCCACCGTCGCCGGTCAGCACCGACGCTGTCAGGCCCGCCCGCTCGACCTCGTTCCGCGCATGGTCGGTCGCGGCGGGGAAGCCCTCGCCGGTCGCGCTCACGCTGGGGTGGCTGACGTAGTCCATCAGTCCGGCGATGAGTGCGTCCTGGTGCTCGTGCACCAGGGCACGCGGGGCGCCGGGGAGCTGAGCGCGGATCGTCGCGGCGTCCGTCATGGAAATCACCTCGTTCTCTCGTGGGGGGGGAGCCGGCGGGCAGGGGCCCATTCGGCAGCAGCCGTTGACGGCTCGTCAGTAGTGCGTACGGGATTACGGCCGGCGGGTCAGCGCAGGGCGAGGAAGCGGCGGGCGGCCAGCAGGGCGGCGATGCTCAGGACGCCGGCCGCCATGATGTAGAAGCCGGGCGAGAGCTGGTTGCCGGTGCGGGCGATCAGCCAGGTGATGATCGCCGGGGCGAAGCCGCCGAAGGGCAGCACGCCGATGTTGTAGCTCAACGACAGGCCGGTGCTGCGGGTGGCCGTCGGGAACGCCTCGGACATCAAGGCGGGCAGCGCACCGAAGTAGCAGGCCTTCAACAGCCCGAGCAGCCCCATCACCACGCCCATGACCAGCAGCGACCGACTGCCCGACAGCAGCAGGAACAGCGGGCAGATGCTGAGCACCATCGCGGTCCCGGCGATGAGCATGATCGTGGTGCGGCCGATCCGGTCCGAGAGATGGCCGATCACTGGCGTCACAGTGGTCAGCACCACACCGGCGACCGCCGCACCGACATATCCCGCGGAGGACGGCAGCCCCAGGACCTTCTCGGCGTACGTCGGCATATAGACGATCACATACGTCACCGCGGTGGACATCACCATGGCGCCGACCATGAGCAGCACCGGCAGCTTCTGCCGTGCGAGCACCTGCCGGATCGGTGTCGTCGTGGCTTCTCCCGCGTCGACGGTCTCGGCGAATTCGGAGGTCTCCGGGAGCTGCCGGCGGATCACATACCCCACCGGGCCGATCAGCAGGCCGACGAGGAACGGAATGCGCCAGCCCCACGAATCCAGCTGTGCCGGGGAGAGATTCGTACTGAGCACGGTGCCGAAGGTCGCGGCCAGCAGCGTCGCCAGGCCCTGGGAGGCGAACTGCCAGCTCGCCATGTAGCCGCGCCGGTCCGACGACTGCTCGGACAGGAACGCGGTCGCACTGCCGAATTCACCGCCCGCCGAGAATCCCTGCAACAGCCGGGCCAGCAGAATCATGACCGGTGCGGCAATTCCGATGGACGCATAGGTGGGCATCACAGCGATCAGGAACGTGCCGACCATCATCAGCCGGATCGTCAGCAGCAGACCGGCCTTGCGTCCGGCCCGGTCCGCGTAGGGCCCCAGCACGAGTGCGCCCAACGGCCGGATCAGATACGAGATCCCGAATGTGCCGAAGGCGAGCATCAGGGACACCGTTGCGTCGCCGGTGGGAAAGAACGCCTTGGAGATCGAAACCGCGAAGAACCCATAAGTGGTCAGGTCGTACCACTCAAGCGTGTTTCCGGCGGTGGCCGCGAGCACGGCTCGCCTCGCCCGATTCCGGCTCAGGGGTTTCTCGGCAATCATCTGACCTGTCTCTCCAGCGGTCGTCATGAGTGTTACTCCCTCGAATCGAGCAGGCGAACTGTCGCGCAGGGTGGAAACGCCGATGGGTGAGTCCGAAGCAGTGGAAAGGGGCCTCGGGAGCTCGTTGAGCGATGACGCTAGAGGCCACCGAGCGTTCGCACCATCGCAACTTTTAGAACACCTGGTTGCCGAATAGGCAACGGAACGGCGAACGCGCGACTCAGGTCGCCGCCGGGACGTCCGGCCCGCACGTGATCCCATCGGAAACCCATCGGAGACCGCCAACACCGCGCCCCCAGTGACGGCGGAAGGCTGGATCATGCACGCCATCGCAATACACAGAACAATTCGTTGCCCGAAGAGCAATACCTTTCTATGCTGAGCGCATGCTGCACAGTCCGGCTCTTGAGTACTTCCTTGAGGTGGTTCGCACCGGCTCGGTGAATGAGGCATCCAGGCGACTCCTGGTCGCGGGCTCGGCCATCAGCCGGCAAATCGGCAAACTTGAGCAGGAAATCGGCGTCCCGCTGTTCGAGCGCCGGCCACGCGGAATGGTGCCCAGTGAGGCCGGTGCCCTTTTGGCGGCCTATGCGCACCGCGCCGCCCTGGAAACCGATCAGGTACTCGCGGAGATCCGCGGCCGGGGCCGGCTTGGGACCACGGTCCGGGTGGCGAGTTCACAGGGTGCCGCCCAGGAATTCCTTCCACACGCCATGGCCGCATTCCGCAAGGAGAATCCGGGGACCACCTTCCAATTGCCCGTGGTGAGCCCCTCAACGGCCACCCACATGGTCCAGGACGGCTCGGCCGATCTGGCCGTCACCTTCAGCCTCGCGCCCGCTCCCGATGTCCGCGTCATCCACGCCCAACGGGCCCCGATCCAGGCCATGGTCAGATCGGATCACCCGCTCGCGCAACGGGACGAAATCCATCTGCACGACCTGCTTCCCTATCCCGTCGCCCTCACCGAAGAAGGCACCACGAACCGCCGCCTCTTCGACCTCTGCTGCTCGACCGAGGGCATCAGCTTCGAACCCCTGCTGGTCAGTTCAAGCTCCAGCGCGCTGGCCAACTTCGTCAAAGAGGCGAATGCCGTTTCACTGATCGGCCACATCACCGTGCATGAAAGGCTGCGCAGAGAGGGGCTGAAGGCCATCGCCCTCCTCAACCCGGAAATGAAGCTGCGCACCATCCAGATCCAGGCCATGGCAGGCCGCCAACTTCCGGCCGTCGTGGACGCATTCGCCGACCACCTGATCCACCGGCTCTCGGAAATCGAGGTATAGGAACGGGGGCACGACCGCTCTCCCCCACGGCACAGCCGCCCACCGCCGCGCGAGCCCTACCGGACGGCCGCCGCCCGGACCATACGGGTCATCTTCCGCTCCGCCAGGAACGTCCCCAGCGGAACCCAGGTCGCCAGCACCACCAGGATCTTCGTCCCGGCAGACAGCCTGAGCCGGAACGAAAGACGGACGGCGGCGATCACGTACAGGAGCGCGAGGAAGCCGTTGCCCACAGGGATGACGGACAGCTCCGCATGCAGCACCCCGACGTACGCGGCCGCGTACGTCAGCAGAGTCAGCCCACCGCTGGCCCAGGCCGTGGCCCGGAACCCGAGCAGCGCGCCCCGCCCTACCGGCGCTCGGCCCACAGGCGGTACGGCGCCCTCCGGGGCGGACGACGCGCCCACCGCAGTCGCACGGGCACCCTCCCGCGGCAAGGAGGCGGACGCCGTGGCAGCCTCGGCCGTCCCGGGCCCACCCGAGCCGGTGGCGAGCACGGTCCGCCCCGGCCCACCCGCCGGCCCCGGAGCTTCCACCCGGCCCGGAGCCTCGACCGGGACGGCAGCGCCGACAGGGACTCCGGCATCGACCGGCCCCTGGCCCCCTGCCGGCCCGTGCCCCTCCAC
>NZ_SDIG01000105.1:0-22397 GCF_004122755.1 Streptomyces sp. TM32 | reverse complement strand
GGGCGGGAGGGATGGGGGGAGGGGGAGGGGGCCCCGGTCAGGAAAGGATCGGACGACCGTGGAGAGCCCGGTCCGGCATGGGCCGTACGCTGGCCGGGTGACGAACTCGCACGCGGAGAACGCGCAGGACGGCCAGCACCGACCCGACGTTTCGGGCACTCCTGACGCCCAGGCCGACCCGCAGGCATCGGACGCCCGCGGCGGCGGTCAGGGCGCCCACCTTGGTTATGGCGGTGGCCCGGAAGATCAGCTCGCGGACCTCGAGGCGGTGGGTCCGGAACCCGGTGAGCCGGCCGGTCCGCCCGCTGGCCAGACCGGAACGGCCGCCGAGGCGCCCGCAGGCTCGGCCGGGGCAGGAGCGGCCCCAGGTCCGGGCGCGGATCAGGGCGATCCAAGAGCTGAGCAGGGCGGCGCGCAGGATCAGCAGGCGGCGCAGGACGAGGCGACCAAGAGGCTGGCGAAGGCAGTGCTGGCTGCTGAGCAGGCGCTGATCGAGTTCGAGATCGCGGTGGAGACCTTCCGGGTGGAGGTCGAGAACTTCTCCCGCCTGCATCACCAGCGGCTCGGCCCCATGTACGCGCGGCTGGATGAGCTGGACGCGCAGATCGCCGAGGCGGTGGCAGCGCGTACGGGCGCCCCCGAGGACATCCGTAAGGCACGGGAGGCCCGGGCCTCGGTACTGCCGATGCCGGAGGTGGAAGAGCTGTTCCACGGCTGGATGGGGTCGGACGGGCTGTTTCCGGAGGCGCAGGCGATGCTCACCGAACAGTCGGTGCAGCCGCCGCAGAAGGTGCGGCCCAGCGAGGAGGCCCGCAAGGTCTACCGCGACCTGGTGCGCAAGGCCCACCCCGACCTGGCACGGGACGACGCGGAGCGGGCGCGGCGGGATGCGTTCATCGTGCGGGTCAATGCCGCGTACGCGCGGGGCGACGAGGCGGTGCTGCGTGAGCTGGCGCGGGAGTGGGAGGCCGGTCCCGCGCCAGTTGAGGAGCGGCTCAGCGAGAGCGAGGAGCTCTACGCCCGGTTGGAGTGGCTGGCCGAGCGCAAGGAACTGCTGGCTGCCGCGGCCACCGAGCTGGAGGAGAGCGCGATCGGCGCGATGATCAAGATGGCGCCGGAGGACCCGGACGCGCTGCTGGAGGAGATCGCCGAGAAGCTTCTCGCCGATGTCGCAGAACGCGAGAGCTACCTCGCGCAGCTGGTCGGGTAGCGTCGGGACCATGCAATTTGGTTCTGTGCCCACGGTCGATGTCGACGCACTCACGTCGGAGGACTTCCTTCTGGATGTGCGCGAGGACGACGAGTGGGAGGCGGGGCACGCCGAGGGTGCGCTGCACATCCCGATGAGCGAATTCGTTGCCCGGTACGGCGAGCTGACCGAGGCGGCTCCTGCGGACGGCAAGGTGCATGTGCTGTGCCGGGTCGGCGGGCGTTCGGCGCAGGTCGCCCAGTATCTGATCCAGCAGGGCGTCGATGCGGTGAACGTTGCGGGCGGCATGCAGGCCTGGGAAGCCGCTGGTCGACCCGTCTCGGACGGCAAGGGCGGCTCGGGGACGATCGTCTAGCCGGAGCCGCAGCCGGGACGAGAGCCGGAGCCGGGGCGAGGAGCGGCTGTCGTCGAGGGCCCGGTATCCCGGCGCCGGTCTGCCTGGACCCGGGGGTGGTTTCACGTGAAACCCACCACCGAGGTGTGCCCGATGCGCCGGTGCGCATGCGGTCTCTCCTTAGCCCAGTGGATGAGCCGCGAGCAGGTCGCCGAGGGCCTCCTCGTGGGCGGCGGCGGGGCCGAGGGAGAGCTCGAGCTGTTTGGCCCAGGCGTGGTAGCGGTGCAGTGGATAGTCGGTGTCGGCGCCGAAGCCGCCGTGCAGATGCTGGGCGGTCTGAACGACCCGGCGGACGCCCTCGGAGGCCCAGATCTTGGCGACCGCAACATCCCCGGCGGGTGGTAGCGGGCCGGCCGCGTCGGTCGTGATGCGCCAGGCCGCCTGCCAGAGGGTGGCCTCCATGGCGCGCAGGTCGATGAAGCGGTCGGCGGCCTGGACGGCAACGGCCTGGAAGGTGGCCACCGGGAAGCCGAACTGTTCGCGCTTGCTGGTGTAGTCACTGGTCATGGCAAGGACGCGCTCGCCGAGCCCCAGGGCGAGTGCGCAGGTGCCGGTGGTCAGGACATTGCGCAGCGACGCCCAAGCGGTGGCATCGCTGATCGTTTCCTGGGCACTGATGCGTACGGAGTCCAGGCGGACCGCGGCGTGACGCTCACCGTTGGTGGATATCTGGTCGTTGAGCGTGACGCCGGGGTGGGCGCGGGGCACGAGTGCGAGGACCGCATGGCCTTCGGGAGTGTGGGCGGGAAGCAGGATCCGGTCCGCCATCTGGGCCCAGGGGACGGCGATTTGGATGCCGTCGAGTATCCAGTCGGCGCCCTCCGGGCGGGCTTGCACGGCGAGTTCGGCCGGTTCATGCCCGCTGCGGCCGCCGGTGGCAACGGTCACGACGAGGTTCCCGGTGGCGATCCGGGGGAGGACCTCCGCCCGTAGCCCCTCGGCTCCGTAACGCTGGATGGTGAGTGCGGCGGCGCTGCACTCCAGCAGGGGGACGCGCGCCAGAACCTTGGCCGATTCGCGGAGGACGAGGCAGAGCGCGATTGCGTCCAGGCCTGCGCCGCCGTGCTCGGGTGCGATCGGCAGGCTCAGCAGGTCGGCGTCGGCGAGCTTGCGCCACAGTGCGCGGTCGAAGTCGTCGGCGACCGCACCGGGAGCGAGCGCGGGGCTGGGAACGCTGTCCGGGGCGACCCCGGAGAAGACGGCCTTCGCTGCTTCGGCGGCGGCCTGCTGCTCCTCGGTGAAGGTGAAGTCCACTGGTTTGCCCTCCCACGCGGCGCCTCGAACTGACGAAGCGTCAAGGTAGAACAGGTTGCAGGAATTGGGAATGGCGAATGCGATGGCAGGGCATGGGAGTGAGCCTCGAGTCGGGGCCCATCGGGGCGCGAGGCGTACTTTGATGATTCCTAGCTCAGTGCGGGACGGGGCGCGTCGCGGGCTGTGATGCGGGCGGTCTGAGCGGACCGTCATGCCGGCCTCGTTGAAGAGACGGCAACGGGTGGTCCAGCGCCGAGCCGTCGTGGGCGAGGCCTGGAACGCACGACCGTCTTTCTCAAGGTGCCTCGGCCGAGAGCTGCCTCACCCGCCACGGTCGCTCCAGCCAGAACGTCTAGCGGTCGAAGTCCAGCTCGACCTTCTCCGTGACCGGGTGGGACTGGCAGGCCAGGACGTACCCCGCGTCGACCTCGTCGGATTCCAGGGCGAAGTTGCGGTCCATACGGACCTCGCCGGTGACAAGGAAGGCGCGGCAGGTGCCGCAGACGCCGCCCTTGCAGGCGTAGGGGGCGTCTGCGCGGTTGCGCAGGACCGCTTCGAGCAGCGATTCGTTGTCGTGGACCGGCCAGGTGCCGGAGCGGCCGTCGAGGGTGGCGGTCACGGCGCTGTGTGCGGGGGTGGCGACGGCGGGGGGCGCAGAGGCGCCGTTGTCGATGTGGAAGATCTCTTCGTGGATGCGGGTGCGGGGCACTCCCAGGGCCCGAAGGGCGTGTTCGGCTCCCTGCACCAGGCCATGGGGGCCGCAGAGGTACCAGCCGTCGACGGAGTCGATCGTCAGCAGGGCGGGCAGGAGGGAGCGAAGCCGGGGCTCGTCCAGGCGGCCGGAGGGCAGGCCGGCTTGTTGTTCCTCGCGGGAGAGGGTGTGGATGAGCTGAAAACGCTGGGGGTAGCGGTCTTTGAGGTCGGCCACCTCCTCCAGGAACATCGTCGACGCCGCCGTGCGGTCGCTGCGGATGAGGCAGAAGTGGGCGTCCGGTTGTTGGGCGAGCAGGGTGGCGGCGATCGACAGCACGGGGGTGATGCCGCTGCCGCCGACGATGCCGACGAAGTGGCCGGGGCGCGGGTCGAGGGTGAACCGGCCGGCCGGGGCCATCACCTCCACCGTGTCGCCGACCGCGAGTTCCTTGAGTGCGTATGTCGAGAAGGTGCCGTCCTCGACGAGTCGGATGCCCACGCGGAGCACCGGCTCGTCGGTGGCCGGGGTGCAGATGGAGTACGTGCGGCGGATCTCCTGGCCGTCGACCACTCTGCGCAGTGCGATGTGCTGCCCGGGAGTGTGCCGGAAGGTGGTGCGCAACTCGGGCGGGACCGCGAAGGTGACGGCCACCGCATCGTCCGTGAGCCGCTCGATCTCCCGGACCTGGAGCGGGTGGAACATCACAACTCCTTGAAGTGGTCGAAGGGTTCGCGGCAGGACTCACAGCGGCGCAGTGCCTTGCACGCAGTGGAGGAGAACCGGCTCAGCAGGGTGGTGTCGGTCGATCCGCAGTGCGGGCAGCGGAGGGTGAGGTCGACGGGGACCGGTCCACCGGCCGGTCCGGTGGGGCGTGGGGGTGCGATGCCGAATTCGGCGAGCTTGCGGCGGCCTTCGGCGGTGATCGCGTCCGTGGTCCACGGGGGGCTGAGGACCGTGCGGACCTCGACCTCGGGGATGCCGTGGTCGTGCAGCACCCGCTCTATGTCGGCCGACATCGCCTCGATGGCGGGGCAGCCGGTGTACGTGGGGGTGAGCAGCACCTCGACCCGGCCCGGCGTCGTCAGCTGCACACCGCGCAGGATGCCCAGTTCGGCGAGGGTGAGCACGGGCAGCTCGGGGTCGGGAACGGAGCCGGCCAGCGCCAGCAGTTCCGCTTCGAGGGCCGTGGTGGTCACCATGTCGCCCCCGGGTGGCTGCGGTGGAGGTGCTGCATCTCGGCGAGCATCCGTCCGAACGATTCGGTGTGCAGGCCCTGGCGGCCCGCGCCGGCCGTCCAGGCGCCGTGCCGGGGGCCTTCCGGGACCGCGAGGGTCGCTTGCTCCAGGGTGCTGGTGATGCGTGTCGCCCAGCTGTCGTGCAGGGCCGCCCAGGGCACCGTCTCCAGGCCCTCCACCGGCTCGAACAGTTCGCCGGTGAAGCGCCAGAGGGCGTCCACCGCGCGTTGCATCCGGGTACGGCTCTCGTCGGTGCCGTCGCCCAGGCGCAGTGTCCACTGGTGGGCGTGGTCGCGGTGGTAGGCGACCTCCTTGACGGCCTTTCCGGCCAGTGGCGCCAACTCGCTTTCCGTGGCGGCGAGATGGTCGAAGAGCAGCTCCTGGTAGGTGGAGAAGTAGAGCTGGCGGGCGATGGTGTGGGCGAAGTCGCCGTTGGGCTGCTCGACGAGCTGGAGGTTGCGGAACTGCCGCTCCTCGCGCAGATAGGCCAGCTCGTCCTCGTCGCCGGCCAGGGAGAGCAGTATGCGGGCCTGGCCGAGCAGATCCAGGGCGATATTGGCCAGCGCGACCTCCTCCTCCAGGACCGGGGCGTGGCCGGCCCACTCGCCCAGGCGGTGGGAGAGGATCAGGGCGTCGTCCCCGAGGGGCAGGGCCGGGGTGGCGGTGATGTTCACAGGTGATGCACCCCGTCCGGGATCTCGTAGAAGGTCGGGTGACGGTAGGGCTTGTCGCCGGCCGGTTCGAAGAAGGCGTCCTTCTCGTCGGGCGAGGAGGCGGTGATCTGCGCGGAGGGCACCACCCAGAGGGAGACGCCTTCCGAGCGGCGGGTGTAGAGGTCCCGGGCGTTGCGCAGCGCCATCTCGGCGTCCGGCGCATGCAGGCTTCCGGCGTGGGTGTGCGAGAGGCCGCGGCGGCTGCGCACGAAGACTTCCCACAGGGGCCAGTCACCGGGCCGGGGGGCGGTGTCCGCGGCGGCCGTGGGGGTCTCGGCGGGGCGTGGTGTGGTCATCGGCTGGCCTTCCCGTGCTTGGCCGCGTGTGCGGCGGCTGCCTCGCGCACCCAGGCGCCTTCCTCGTGCGCCTGCCGCCGGCGGTTGATCCGCTGTTCGTTGCAGGGGCCGTTGCCCTTGAGGACCTCGCGGAATTCGGCCCAGTCGATCGCGCCGAATTCCCAGTGGCCGCGCTCGTCGTTCCACGTCAGGTCCGGGTCGGGGAGGGTGAGCCCGAGGGCCTCTGCCTGGGGCACGCAGATGTCCACGAAGCGCTGGCGCAGCTCGTCGTTGGAGTGCCGTTTGATCTTCCACGCCATGGACTGCGCGGAGTGCGCCGACTCGTCGTCGGGCGGGCCGAACATCATCAGCGACGGCCACCACCAGCGGTTCACCGCGTCCTGCGCCATGGCGTGCTGGGCGTCGGTGCCGCGGCTGAGGGTCAGCAGGAGTTCGTAGCCCTGGCGCTGGTGGAAGGACTCCTCCTTGCAGACGCGGACCATCGCGCGGGCGTAGGGGCCGTACGAGCAGCGGCACAGGGGGACCTGGTTGGTGATCGCCGCGCCGTCCACGAGCCAGCCGATGGCTCCGACATCGGCCCAGGTCAGGGTCGGGTAGTTGAAGATCGAGGAGTACTTCTGGCGGCCGGAGTGCAGCTTGTCGAGCAGCTCGTCGCGGCTGGTGCCCAGGGTCTCCGCTGCGCTGTAGAGATACAGGCCGTGGCCGGCCTCGTCCTGCACCTTGGCCATCAGGATCGCCTTGCGGCGCAGGGACGGCGCGCGGGTGATCCAGTTGGCTTCGGGCTGCATGCCGATGATCTCGGAGTGGGCGTGCTGCGCAATCTGCCGCACGAGAGTCGAACGGTAGGCGTCCGGCATCCAGTCCCGCGGCTCGATGCGCTCGTCCGCGGCCACGGTGGCGTCGAATACGGCCTCGCGAGCCGTCTCTTCCGGCGCGATCGTCGTCATGTGGTGCCCCCTCGCTGCTCCCGACCGACCGATCGTTCGGTTCAATGGTGAGTGGGCGGCTCTCGGGTGTCAAGCCTGTGGATAACGCGGGTGAGGGTGTGCCCGGCGTGGCCGCGTAGGTACCGTTCCGGAGCGGAGTTGGCCGCATGAATTCTGGGAACGGGGCGGGAATGCAGTCATACGGGGACGAATCGCGGCCATTGGCTGCGCTCTCGCTGCCCTCGCGGATCGTCATCGGGGTGGCGGCGTGTGCCCTGGCGGTCGTTGTCGCGATTCATCTGGCCATGATGTTTTTGCACGTCGCGCCGTCGAACACGCTCAGCCGACAGCAGGGCGCGCTGATCAGCGACTATGTGTATCCCGAGTACGAACAGAACTGGAAGCTGTTCGCGCCCAATCCCCTCCAGCAGAACATCGCGGTCCAGGTCCGCGGGCAGCTGCGCACCGAGGACGGCGCCGTGCGGACCACCGGCTGGACCGATCTGACCGCCCGCGACGGCCGCGCCATTCTCCACAACCCGCTGCCCAGCCACACCCAGCAGAACCAGCTGCGCCGCGCCTGGGAACTCTTCAGCAGCAGCCACAACGCGCAGAACCGCCCGGTCGGCCCCCGTGGTGAGCTGTCCGAGCGCTACATCCGGCGGCTCGTGCTGCTGCGGATGGAAGGTGAGTGGACCAGAGGCGGCGGCCGTGTCGAGCAGATCCAGGTCCGCTCGCAGACGACCGCGGTCACCCCGCCGCCGTGGAGCTCCGAGAAGATCAGCGACAAGCCCGTGTACCGCGTGCTGCCCTGGTGGCAGGTCACCGCAGACGACCTGCCCGAGGGGGCGAAGCACCAGTGACGTCACCGACGCCCCAGCAGCCTCAGCAGACGCCGGACGACCGGCAGCCCCCGCACCCCACGGAGCCGACCGACGTGCCTCAGCAAGCACAGGCACCACAGACGTCCCAGGAAGCCTCCCCCTACGAGGAGACCCGCATCGAGCGCGCCATCGGCCGCGGCTTCGGGCGCGTCACCGCACGGGCACTCGCCCCGTACCAGACCGCCGTGATCCGGATCGGCTTCTCGGCGACCTGGCTGCTGTTCCTGCTGCGCGAATGGCCGCACCGCGCGGTGCTCTACGGGCCCGACAGCCCCTGGAACCTGGACATGGCGCGCCGGCTCCTGGCCGGTAACCACGCCTTCTCGGTGCTGCCGTGGTCCGACAGCCGCGGTTGGTTCGAGTGTGTCTACCTCCTGGCCGTCGTGTCCGCCGCGCTGCTGATGCTCGGCTGGCGCACCCGCACCATGTCGGTGCTCTTCATGGTGGGCGTGCTCTCGCTGCAGAACCGCAGCATCTTCATAGGGGACGGCGGCGACAACGTCATCCACCTGATGGCGATGTATCTCGTGCTGACCCGGTGCGGGCAGGTCTGGTCGCTGGATGCACGCCGCGCCAAGAGGGCCGCGGTCGGCGCGGCGGCCTCCGGCACGGACGAAGCCGCCGGCGCCCCTGCCCGTGACCTGCCCGGAGTCGTCCTGTGGGCCGTACTCGGCCTCGCTCTGGCGGTCGCCCAGCTGAACGGCGGCTACGGCCTCACCTGGTTCGGGAACGGCCCGTTCCCGCACATCGGCTGGAGCCTGGTGTTCTGGGGGCTGTGGCTGACCCATGGCCTGTGGTGGGCGGTGCAGCGGTACGCGCCCGGCGAGCCGCGGATCGTGCTGGACACCCTCGCCAAGCTCGCCCACAACGGCGCGCTGCTGGTGATCATGGTCGAGGTGTGCCTGATCTACGCCACCGCCGGCTGGTACAAGATCCAGGGAAACCGCTGGCAGGACGGCACCGCGGTCTACTACCCGATGCACCTGGACTACTTCTCCCCCTGGCCGGGGCTGTCCGAGCTGCTCGGCAGCAACGGCGTGATGATCATGCTGATCACCTACGGCACGGTGATGGTGCAGGTCGCGTTCCCGTTCACGGTCTTCAACCGGCGGCTGAAGAATGTGCTGCTGGTCGTGATGATCTGCGAGCACCTCTCGATCGCGGTCCTGCTCGGACTCCCGTTCTTCTCGCTCGCGATGATCACGGCGGACGCGGTCTTCCTGCCGACGAATTTCCTCACCTGGCTTTCCGCGCGCGTCTCCGGCCTGCGGGAACGGCTGTTCCCACGCGGCCGGAAGCTCGGGCCGCCCCCCGGGACCGGGGACGGTGAGCCGCCGGCCCGTACGGAGCACGGCGGCGGTGGCCATACGCTCGTGGGGTGAGCAGCGAGAAAACCGCCCCCGCCGAGCCCCTCCAGTACGACGAGGGGTACGGGACCCAGATCGGCGTCGGACCGCACCCGGAGCCCTGGCCGCAGGACGACCGGCTCGACCCCGAGCTGCTCGCGCACGGCGACCGCCGCAACGTCGTCGACGAGTACCGCTACTGGACGCGGGAGGCGATCGTCGCCGATCTCGACACCCGCCGCCATGACTTCCATGTGGCCGTCGAGAACTGGGGCCACGACTTCAACATCGGCTCGGTGGTGCGGACCGCGAACGCGTTCCTGGCCAAGGAGATCCATATCGTCGGGCAGCGCCGCTGGAACCGCCGCGGCGCGATGGTGACCGACCGCTACCAGCACGTCCGCCACCACCCGGACACCGCGGATCTCACCGCCTGGGCGGCGGCCGAGGAGCTGCCGATCATCGGAATCGACAATCTCCCCGGCTCCGTACCGCTGGAGACGACCGAGCTGCCGCGGCGTTGTGTGCTGCTCTTCGGCCAGGAGGGACCGGGACTGACCGAGGAGGCGCGCCGGCACGCCTCGTTGGTCTGCTCGATCGCGCAGTTCGGCTCGACCCGCTCGATCAATGCGGGGGCCGCAGCCGCCATCGCGATGCATGCCTGGATCGGCCGCCATGCGCGGATCGAGGGGCCACCGGCCCGCTGATCGAGCGATAGGAGGCCCGGAAGAACGCTCCGGGCCCCCGTCCGACCCCGGCTGCCGTCATGCCTGCCGCCGCACCTCCACCGTTCGGAAGCGGTTCGCCACGAAGGCGCCGTCGCACAGCACCGCATTGGCCGCCGGGTTGCCGCCCGAGCCGTGGAAGTCCGAGAACGCCGCGGTCTGGTTCACATAGACCCCGCCGGTCAGATTCAGCGACAGCTGGGCGCACTCCTCCAGACAGGCCTCCTCCACCAGCTGCTCGACCTCGGCGGAGGTGGTGTACGCGCCGACCGTCATGGCTCCCTTGTCGCGGACCGTGCGCCGCAGCAGATCCACCGCGTCGGCCGCGGAATCGACGGCCACCGCGAAGGACACCGGGCCGAAGCACTCCGACAGATAGGCCGCCTCGGCATCCGGCTTGGCCCCGTCCAGCTTGACGATCACCGGGGTGCGGACCGTGGCCCCGGGGAATTCGGGGTTGGCCACCTCGCGGGAGGCCAGGGCCACCTCCCCGATCCCGGCCGCCGCCTCGATCCGCTCCTTGACCTGCGGATTGACGAGGGCGCCCAGCAGGGCATTGGCCCGCGCATCATCGCCCAGCAGCCCGCTCACCGCGCCCGCGAGATCGTTGACGACCTCGTCGTACGACTTCGGCCCGGCGTCCGTGGTGATGCCCTCGCGCGGGATCAGCAGATTCTGCGGGGTGGTGCACATCTGGCCGCTGTAGAGCGACAGCGAGAAGGCGAGGTTGCCGAGCATGCCCCTGTAGTCGTCGGTGGAGTCGATGACGACGGTGTTGACGCCGGCCTTCTCCGTGAAGACCTGCGCCTGCCGGGCATGCGTCTCCAGCCACTCGCCGAAGGCGGTCGAACCGGTGTAGTCGATGATGCGGACCTCGGGGCGGACGGCCAGGGTCTTGGCCAGGCCCTCCCCCGGCTTGTCCACGGCCAGGCACACCAGATCGGCGGGGAAGCCGGCGTCTTCGAGCACCTCGCGGGCCACCTTGACGGTCAGCGCCAGCGGCAGCACGGCCCGCGGATGCGGCTTGACCAGCACCGGGTTGCCGGTCGCCAGGGAGGCGAACAGGCCCGGATAGCCGTTCCACGTCGGGAAGGTGTTGCAGCCGATCACCAGGGCGACGCCGCGCGGCACGGGCGTGAAGCTCTTGCTCAGCTCCAGCGGATCGCGTTTGCCCTGCGGCTTGGACCACGGTGCCTGCTGTGGGGTGCGGACCTGCTCGGCGTACGCGTACGCCACCGCCTCCAGGCCGCGGTCCTGGGCATGCGGCCCGCCCGCCTGGAACGCCATCATGAAGGCCTGCCCGCTGGTGTGCATCACGGCCTGGGCGAACTCATGGGTGCGCGCGCTGATCCGGGCCAGGATCTCCAGGCACACCGCCGCGCGCGCCTCGGGCCCGGCGTCCCGCCAGACGGGGAGCGCGGCGCGCATGGCCGGCAGCAGGACCTCCGCATCCGGATGCGGATAGGTGATGCCCAATTCCGGTCCGTACGGAGAGACCTCCCCGCCAGTCCAGTCGTCGGTGCCGGGCTGGTCGAGCTCGAACCGCTTGCCGCGCAGCGCCTCGAAGGCGGCCAGCCCGTCCGGTGCGGCGGTCTCGCCGTACGCCTTCGGGTGCTCGGGGTGCGGGGACCAGTACGCGCGGGTGCTGATCGCCTCCAGCGTCCGGTCGAGGGTCGGGCGGTGCTTCTCGATCAACTGCGCTGCGGTCATTTCGGCGGCCATCGAAGACCAACTCCTCGTCGAGCCGGGCGGAGAGTGGACAGGGGCTGGGTGCGCACAGGGCAACGGAGTTAGAGTAACCGAACGATCGGTCGGGGCAAGAGGGCCCGGCCCGCCTGTGGAAAAGTCGGTCGGGGAGGATCAGCTGGCATGACGGCAATCGGGACCAGCAACACCGTGGCAGTGGTGGGTACCGGCACCATGGGACAGGGCATTGCGCAGGTGGCGCTGGTCGCCGGCCATCGCGTACGGCTCTATGACACGGCCCCCGGGCGCGCCGGGCAGGCCGCCGGGGAGATCGTGCGGCGGCTGGACCGGCTCGTCGGAAAAGGCCGGATCTCTGTGGCGGACCGGGACGCCGCCGCCGGCCGGCTCTCCCCCGCCGCGGAGCTCGCGGAGCTGGCCGACGCGGCGCTGGTCATCGAGGCGATCCTGGAGCAACTCACCGCCAAACAGGAGCTGTTCGCCGCCCTGGAGGACATCGTGGCGGCGGATTGCCTGCTGGCCACCAACACCTCCTCGCTGTCCGTGACGGCCGTCGCGGGACGGCTGCGCCATCCCGGCCGCTGTGTGGGCCTGCACTTCTTCAACCCCGCGCCGCTGCTGCCCCTGGTCGAGGTGATCAGCGGTTTCGCCACCGACGAGGCGGCCGCCGCCACCGCGTACGACACCGCCGCGGCCTGGGGAAAGAAGCCGGTGCGCTGCGCCGATACCCCCGGGTTCCTCGTCAACCGCATCGCCCGCCCCTTCTACGCCGAGGCCCTGCGCGCCTACGAGGAGCGGACCGCCGACCCCGCCACCATCGATGCGGTGCTGCGCGACGGCACCGGCTTCAAGATGGGGCCCTTCGAGCTGACCGACCTCATCGGGCAGGACGTGAACGAGGCAGTCACCCACTCCGTGTGGAACGCCTTCTTCCAGGACCCGAAGTTCACGCCCTCCCTGGCGCAGCGCCGCCTGGTGGAGTCCGGACTGCACGGCCGCAAGTCGGGGCGCGGTTGGTTCGACTACTCCGAGGGTGCTCGCCGGCCCGCACCGCAGACCGCCGGTCCCTGCCCGGCACCGGGGTCCGTCGCCCTGCATGCGACGCTGCCCGGCCCGGCGGCGGTGCTGCCGGAACTGATCGAGGAAGCGGGCATCAAGATCACCCAGGACGGCACGCCGTCCGGGCCGGAGGGCGTGATCCGGCTGCCCGGCGGCGCCCGTCTGGCGCTCACCAACGGCCGTCCGGCGACGAACCGGGCCGACGGCAGGTACATCCGCTTCGATCTGTCGCTCGACTACCGGGCCGCGACCCGGATCGCCCTGGCCGCCTCGGCGGAGGCCTCCGAGGTGGACCTCGCGGAGGCCGTGGGGCTCTTCCAGGCGCTCGGCAAACAGGTCAGCGTGATCGACGACGTGCCCGGCATGATCGCCGCCCGGACGATCGCAATGATCATCGACTTCGCCGTGGACGCGGCGGCCCGGGGAGTGGCGACCCCCGAGGACATCGACACGGCCATGCGGCTGGGCGTGAACTATCCCGGCGGCCCCCTGGAGTGGGCCGAGCGGCTCGGCGCCCGGTGGGTGTGGGATCTGCTGGAGGCGATGTATCACCACAACGCCGGCGGACGCTACGTACCGTCCTGGGCGCTGAGGCGCCGTGCGGACCTCGAGGAGTAGGTGCTCTAATCATGACCATGGCCAAGCGCGACACCTATACGCCCGATTCGCTGCTCGCGGTCGCCGTCGAGGTGTTCATCGAGCGCGGCTACGACGGCACCTCCATGGAGCACCTCTCCAAGGCGGCCGGCATCTCGAAGTCCTCCATCTACCACCATGTGCGCAGCAAGGAAGAGCTGCTGCGCCGCGCCATAAGCCGCGCCCTGGACGGGCTCTTCGGCGTGCTGGAGGAGCCGGGCGCGCTCCAGGGCCGGGCGATCGAGCGGCTGGAGCACGTCACCCGGCGGGTGGCCGAGGTGCTGATGGACGAACTCCCCTATGTGACGCTGCTGTTGCGGGTGCGGGGAAATACGGACACCGAGCGGTGGGCCATGGAACGCCGCCGGGAGTTCGACCACGAGGTCTCCGATCTGCTCAAGCGGGCCGCCGCCGACGGTGACCTGCGGGACGACGTGGACATCCGGCTGGCCACCAGGCTGCTCTTCGGCATGATCAACTCGATTGTGGAGTGGTACCGGCCGGGGCGCGGCGGCGCGGCGAGCCGTGACGAGGTCGCCGACGCCGTGGTGCGTACGGCTTTCGCGGGGCTGCGCAAGCCCTGAGGCGCCCGCCGGACGTCTGCTGACCCCGCCGGGCAGGTCCCCGGCGGGGTCAGTCTTCCTCGGGCCCGAGGTCGGTCTCCTCGAAGACCAGCAGCGTGCGGGTGCTGAGCACTTCCGGTATCGACTGGATCCGGGTGAGAACAAGCTCCCGCAGTTCGCGGTTGTCCTTGGTGTGGACCAGCAGCAGTACATCGAAATCGCCGCTGACCAGCGCGATGTGGGTGGCTCCGGGCAGCGCTGTGAGCTGCTTGCGCACGGTGCGCCAGGAGTTCTGCACGATCTTCAGCGTGATGTACGCGGAGGCGCCCTGACCTGCGCGTTCCTGGTCGACCAGGGCGCTGAAGCCGCGGATCACGCCGTCGTCCAGCAGCCGGTTGATCCGTGCGTAGGCGTTGGCGCGCGAGACGTGCACCCGCTCGGCCACGGAGCGTATCGACGCGCGTCCGTCGGTCTGCAGCATGCGGAGGATCGAGCGGTCGATGGTGTCCAGCGGGCGCGCGGGCGGGACGGGCGCGGCACCGTCCGTCGGCGGCTGCCCGCCGGACGGTGTCTGCCCACCGGAATTGGCCATCTGTTCGTCCGGCATGTGCTCCCGCCTCCCCTTTGTGGACGCCCTGCCTTCATCTCAAGCTGTGGAGAACCGTTTGTCCACAGGCTGAACCCACCCGTAGCCAAAATGCATCAGCGACCGAACAATCGGTAGGGCAGGGCGAACCCGTCCTGACCGAATGCATCCTGCCCACCCGCCGTGCGCCCACCACCCTCAGGAGGCGCATCGCGCCACCCCTTCGATCCGAGGAGGTGCTCGACATGACGGTCCTTGAGCAGCCCGGCAGCAGCAGGAACACGAGCAGCCTGGCCGGCCCGCCGCCCTCCTGGCGGCCGCGCACCGACCCCGCGCCTCTCCTGCCCGACGCGGAGCCGTACCGCCTTCTGGGGACGGACGCCGCCGCCCGGCTCGACTCCGGACTGCTGACCCGGCTGTACGCCCAGCTGGTGCGCGGCCGCCGGTACAACGCGCAGGCCACGGCCCTGACCCGGCAGGGGCGCCTGGCGGTCTATCCGTCCTCCACCGGGCAAGAGGCCTGCGAGGTCGCCGCGGCGCTGGCCCTCGAAGAGCGGGACTGGCTCTTCCCGAGCTACCGCGACACCCTCGCCGCAGTGGTCCGCGGCCTCGACCCCGTCCACGCGCTGACCCTGCTGCGCGGCGACTGGCACAGCGGCTACGACCCGCACGAACACCGCATCGCGCCCCTGTGCACCCCGCTCGCCACCCAGCTCCCGCATGCCGTGGGCCTGGCGCACGCCGCCCGGCTCAAGGGCGACGAGGTGGTGGCGCTGGCGATGGTCGGCGACGGCGGCACGAGCGAGGGCGACTTCCACGAGGCGCTGAATTTCGCGGCCCTCTGGCAGGCGCCGGTGGTCTTCCTCGTCCAGAACAACGGCTTCGCGATCTCCGTGCCGCTCGCCAAGCAGACCGCCGCACCGTCCCTGGCCCACAAGGCGGTCGGCTACGGCATGCCGGGCCGCCTGGTGGACGGCAATGACGCACCCGCGATGCACGAGGTGCTCACCGAGGCCGTGCAGCGGGCCCGCCGGGGCGGCGGCCCCACCCTGGTCGAGGCCGTCACCTACCGCATCGAGGCGCACACCAACGCCGACGACGCCACCCGCTACCGCAGCGAGTCCGAGGTCGAAATCTGGCGGGCACACGACCCGATAGCCCTCCTGGAGCGCGAGCTCGCAGCCCGCGAGCTGTTGACCGACGCATTCGTCGCCGACACCCGGGAGAGCGCCGAGCAACTGGCGGCCGACCTCCGGGAGCGGATGAACGCCGACCCGGAGCTGGACCCGATGGACCTGTTCACCCATGTATTCGCCGAGCAGACCAGCCAACTGCGTGCCCAGGCCGCCCAGTTGCGCGCCGAGCTGGACGCCGAGGACGCCGGGCACACCGAGGACACGGCGGGCGCCGGCGGCGGTGCCGAGGAGGCCAGGCCATGACGACCACCGTTCCGGCGACCACGCGCAAGCCCGCCACCATGGCGCAGGCGCTGACCCGCGCCATGCGCGACGCGATGGCCGACGATCCGTCCGTGCACGTCATGGGCGAGGACGTCGGCACCCTGGGCGGCGTCTTCCGGGTCACCGACGGCCTCGCCAAGGAATTCGGCGAGGACCGCTGCACGGACACCGCGCTCGCCGAGGCCGGCATCCTGGGCACCGCCGTCGGCATGGCGATGTACGGGCTGCGGCCGGTCGTCGAGATGCAGTTCGACGCGTTCGCCTACCCGGCGTTCGAGCAGTTGATCAGCCATGTCGCCCGGATGCGCAACCGCACCCGCGGCGCCCTGACGATGCCGCTGACCATCCGCGTCCCCTACGGCGGCGGGATCGGCGGGGTCGAGCACCACAGCGACTCCTCCGAGGCGTACTACCTCGCCACTCCGGGCCTCCAGGTCGTCACCCCGGCGACTGTTGAGGACGCCTACGGGCTGCTGCGGGCCGCCATCGCCTCCGACGACCCGGTCGTCTTCCTGGAGCCCAAGCGGCTGTATTGGTCGAAGGCCGACTGGTCGCCGGATGCGCCCACCGAGGTCGCCCCGCTGGGGCGCGCCGCGGTCCGGCGCCGCGGCAGCAGCGCCACCCTGATCACGTACGGCCCGTCGCTCCCGGTCTGCATGGAGGCCGCCGAGGCCGCCCGGGCCGAGGGCTGGGACCTGGAAGTGGTCGATCTGCGCTCGCTGATGCCGTTCGACGACGACACCGTCTGCGCCTCGGTGCGGCGCACCGGGCGGGCCGTGGTCGTCCATGAGTCCAACGGGTTCGGCGGTCCCGGAGGGGAGATCGCCGCACGGATCACCGAGCGCTGTTTCCACCACCTGGAGGCGCCGGTGCTGCGCGTCGCCGGGTTCGACATCCCTTATCCGCCCCCCATGCTGGAGCGGCACCATCTGCCGGGCGTGGACCGGATCCTGGACACCGTCGCCCGCCTCCAGTGGGAGTCGGACTGGACCGCCGGAGGTGGTGAGTGATGGCCGTGGTGCGCGAATTCACCCTGCCCGACCTGGGGGAGGGCCTCACCGAGGCGACGATCGTCCACTGGCTGGTCGAGGTCGGCGAGGTGGTGGCCATCGACCAACCGGTGGTGGAGGTCGAGACCGCCAAGGCGATGGTGGAGGTGCCCTGCCCCTACGGAGGCGTGGTGACCGCCCGCTTCGGCGAGGAGGGGGCCGAAGTCCCGGTGGGCGAACCGCTGGTGACGGTCGCGGTGGGGGCGGTGCCGGATGATCTGGCGGAAGCCGCACCCACTACGGAGCCGAGCTCCGGGACGGGTACACAGGGTGCTGGGCCCGAGGCGGGCGCTGCGGCCGCGCCGCCCGCTTCCACGACGGCCCCCGGTTCGTCCGCGGAGGGCGCGGCGGACTCCGGGTCCGGAAATGTGCTCGTCGGGTACGGCACCGGTGCGGCGGCGGTGCGGCGGCGCCGGATCCGTCCCGGGGGAGCGAGCCCCCTGGGCGGAGCGCAGCGGGCGCCCGGAGGGGCGGCGAAGGGACCGGCCGCGGCCGCAGCGGCCGATCATGCACCGGGTGGCTCGGGCGAGGTGCACGCCGAGGCGGCCCCCGTGGTGCCGGCCGGGGCAGCCGGTACCACCGGGGCGAACGGGATCGTCGGAGCCGGGGCGGAGGAGGCAGGCAGCCGTACGGTGCCCGTCATCTCCCCGCTGGTGCGCCGGATGGCGCGGGAAAACGGTCTGGATCTGCGTGAGGTGACGGGCTCCGGACGCGATGGGCTGATTCTGCGTACGGACGTGGAGTGCGCCATCCGGGAGCGGCGGGAGCGGGAGCTGCCGGGGGCCGCCCCCCTCCCCGGGCGGGCCGTGACGCCTGCCGCGCCCCTCCCCGGGGCCGCGAGGCCGGCCGGGGCGGCAGCCGGGGCCGGTGTCCTGCCGGACGAGGAGCGGATCCCGCTGAAGGGGATGGTCGGTGCGGCCGCGGAGAAGTTCAGCCGCAGCCGCCGGGAGATCCCCGAGGCGACCTGCTGGGTGGACGCCGATGCCACCGAACTCCTCGCCGCCCGTAGGGCGATGAATGTGCCGGGTGCCCCCAAGGTGTCGCTGCTCGCCCTGCTGGCCCGGATCTGCACGGCCGCCCTTGCGCGCTTTCCCCAGCTCAACGCCACCGTGGACACCAAGGCCCAGGAGATCGTGCGGCTGCCCGCCGTCCATCTGGGCTTCGCGGCGCAGACCGAGCGCGGCCTGGTGGTGCCGGTCGTACGGGACGCACATGCCCGTACGGTCGAGGAGCTGTCCGTGGAGATCGCCCGGCTCACCGAGACCGCACGGGCCGGCGGGCTCTCCCTGGCCGAGCTGACGCACGGCACCTTCACCCTCAACAACTACGGCGTCTTCGGCGTCGACGGCTCCACGCCGATCATCAACCACCCGGAGGCGGCGATGCTCGGCGTCGGCCGGATAGCCGCCAAACCCTGGGTGCACGAAGGCGAGTTGGCCGTCCGGCAGGTCGTGCAGCTCTCGCTCACCTTTGATCACCGGGTGTGCGACGGCGGCACGGCAGGCGGCTTCCTGCGGTTCGTGGCCGACTGCGTGGAACAGCCCGCACTGTTGCTACGGACGCTGTGACCGGGCGGCTGGTGGCGACGGCGGACAGGCCGGCGACGGCGGGAGCGCCGGGCGGCAACGGCGGGGGCGCCGCCACCCTGCTAGCTGTACTGACCGGGCACGTTGATTGAGAACAGGGGACCTGTTCGGCAATCACGATGCGGGGGTTGAGTGTCTGTCAGCCAGGTCCCTGGCGAGCTGACTGATGCGTGCGCGGGCCGTCTCAGGGGCGAGCACCTCGATGTGGTCGCCGAACTGAAGAAGCTGACGCACCGACTCGATGTCGGGGTAGCGCACGACGACGACGCACGAGCCTTTTTCCGCGTCGGAGACATGGTGGATGCGGGTGCCGAGGATGCGCCGCGCCAGGTCGAGACCCTTTTCCGGCAGGCGGATGGTCACGCTCACGCGATCTTGCTCCTCAGTGCGTTTCTTCAACTCGGCCCATCTGGTGCGGAGGGTTTCGCCTGGTTGGAGCACGGCTGGTGCGTCTAGCTGTTCGAAGGCCGACAGTCGTTCCAGAGCGAGCAGCCGGCTGTCGCCCTGGTCATCGGCGACGAGATACCAGCGACCTGATTTCGCCACGATCCCGTACGGGTCGACCACCCGTGTCGAGGCCTGGCTCTCGGCGCTGCGCCGGTACTGGATTCGAAGGCGTCGCCGGTGTCGCAGGGTCGAGGCCAGATCCGATACTTCGACCGCTGCCTCGGGGGCAGCAAACCACGCGGTGCTGTCGACAAGCACCAGGTCAGCCAGCCGCAGTGGGCTCGGCGACTCAGGTGCAGCAGCCTGGCGGGCGGCGATCTTGCGCTCGGCCGACTCCCACACCGCAGTTAGACCCATTCGCTCACGTAGTGCGCTGTCCAAGCCGGCCACGGATAGGGCCTCCAGTTCTGGTGGTTCCAGATGGGATGCGTTGAGCCGTGCACTGGGGAGCAGGACGATCCCGCCGTTCCGCCCACGTTCGGCATAGACGGGCACGCCCGCTGTCGATAGCGCCTCGACGTCCCGCAGCACAGTCCGCCGGGACACCTCAAGACGCGCGGCGAGCTCCGTGGTAGTGAGCCGCTGACGGGTCTGCAGGAGCAGCAGGAGATGCAGGAGCCTTGAAGCCTTCATGCTTACCCATGTTCTCAGAAAAGGTGACAGGTTCCGTCGCGATTGGGTGATCCGCTGGGTGCTGGACCGAGTAATCAACGAGTTGAGGAGCACTCCATGCCCGCACCGAACCTGTTCCTGATCGGCGTCCGCGACGCCGAGGCCGCCACCGCTTTCTACAGCGACCTGTTCGAGATCGAACCGACCTTCACCAGTCCCCACTACGTAGCCTTCGAAGCTGCCCCCGGTGTCCTGTTCGCACTGTGGACGGGCTACAGCGAGCACGCGGTCCCGAGCCTCCCTCGTACGACAGAGATCGGACTCATGGTGCCGGGGCCATCGGAGGCGATTGACGAGATCTTCACGAGGTGGGCCTCGAAGGGGGTCCACGTTGTGCAGGAGCCGCATGATGCTGTCTTCGGCCGCACGTTCGTGATTACGGACCCTGACGGCAACCTCATCCGAGTCTCCCCGGTCGACTGATCTGCACTATCCCTCCTCGCATATCTCCAAGCTGAAGGGCCGGCCACACACCATGGCCGGCCTTTCAGCCTGTCTAGGAGCTCAGAAATGTCGCATTCGAACGCGGCCCTC
Source organism: Streptomyces sp. TM32 (assembly GCF_004122755.1). Classification (NCBI taxonomy): domain Bacteria; kingdom Bacillati; phylum Actinomycetota; class Actinomycetes; order Kitasatosporales; family Streptomycetaceae; genus Streptomyces; species Streptomyces sp. TM32. Next base: position 2,424 of record NZ_SDIG01000105.1, on the reverse strand, counting down.
ACCCCGCGTCACCGGCTGAAAGTCGCTCGACTCGTCGCTGACGACGGCTGGCCAGTCAGCGAAGTGGCGGCCCGCTTCCAGGTGTCCTGGCCGACTGTGAAGCGCTGGGTCGATCGCTACCTCGCAGGCGAGTCCATGCAGGACCGATCCTCACGACCGCGGAGCTCTCCGGCCAAGACACCCAAGACCGTGACGAAGAGGTGCGTCAGCCTGCGACTACGTCTGCGGGAAGGGCCGGTCCAGCTCGCTGCGAGACTCAATATCGCCCCCGTCGACAGTGCATCGAATCCTGCGATCGGCCCGCCTGAACCGACTCGCCTACGTCGACCGTGAGACCGGTGAGCCCGTCCGCCGGTATGAGCACGACCATCCGGGATCACTGGTGCACGTGGACGTGAAGAAGCTCGGGAACATCCCCGACGGTGGCGGCTGGCGCTACGTCGGCCGCCACCAAGGCGAGAAGCACCGCGCCGCGACGCAGAGCAAGTCACGCAACGCCTACGGCGGCCCGAAGGTCGGATACGCATTCGTGCACACCGTCATCGACGACCACTCCCGCGTCGCCTACACCGAGGTCCACGACGACGAAACAGCCGTCACCGCCGTCGGCTTCCTGCACCGGGCTGTCGACTGGTTCGCTTACCGTGGCGTCACCATTGAGAGGGTCCTGTCGGACAACGGCGGCGCGTACCGCTCGTACCTGTGGCGCGACAACTGCGAAGCGCTTTCGATCACCTCGAAGTTCACGCGCCCTTACCGCCCGCAGACGAACGGGAAGGTCGAGCGCTTCCACCGCACCATGGCCGATGGCTGGGCCTACGCCCGCTGCTACACCAGTGAGCAAGAACGACGCGACGCACTGGCCGGTTGGCTCCACCAGTACAACCACCACCGGCCCCACACCGCGTGCGGCAACCAGCCGCCATTCTCACGATTGATCAACGTGCCCGGTCAGTACAGCTAGCCGGCCGCCGCTGTGGCACAGCCGACACCCGCCGCGGCTCCGGCAGCGGCGTGATCCCCGTACCCCTGGCCATACTCAAGGGGTGAACGACCACACCGACTACGACGCCATCGTGCTGGCCGGAGGTGCGGCCCGGCGGCTCGGCGGGGCGGACAAGCCCGCGCTGTCCGTCGGCGGCCGGCCCCTGCTGGACCGGGTGCTCGCCGCCTGCCCCGATGCGGCGAGCACCGTCGTCGTCGGCCCCGGCCGCCCGACCGCCCGGCCCGTCGTCCGTGCCCTGGAGGACCCGCCCGGCGGTGGCCCGCTCGCCGCGTTGGAAGCCGGCCTGCGGCACACCACCGCCCCCGTGGTGCTGGTCCTCTCCGCCGACCTCCCGTTCCTGACCGCAGCGACCGTGCACGACCTCCTGGCGGCGGCGACGGCAGGCGGCCCAGGACCGGGCGGGGGTGCCGCGCCGCGCGACGGGGCGATGCTCCGGGACGCCTCGGGGCGGGACCAGCCGCTGGTGGCGGCCTATCGGTCCGGGCCGCTGCGCCGGGAGCTGGCGCGGTTGCGGGCCGGGCACGGCACCCTGGCCGGTCTGCCGCTGCGTGCGCTGTGGGCCGAGTTGGTGCTCGAACGGGTCACGGACGACCGGTCCACGGCCTCCTTCGACTGCGACACCTGGGAAGACATCGACGCGGCACGCGCCCGTATCAGGGAGCATGGCACCGTGCTGGACGAATGGATCACCGCAGTCAAGGCCGAACTGGGCATCGAGCTCGATGTCGACACGGCAGCGCTTCTCGACCTCGCGCGGGACGCGGCGCACGGCGTGGCACGCCCGGCCGCCCCGCTGACGACCTTTCTGGTCGGTTATGCGGCGGGCCAACAGGGCCGGAACGTGCAGGAACTGACCGACCGGGCCGCCGCTCTGGCGAACCGCTGGGCGGCGGAGGCCGAGGGGACCGAGGGTGCGGCCCGGTCCGGCGGTGCCCCCGGTGACGAAGCGAAGCCCGCGGAATGAACGACGGACAGTCGGGCGGCACGAGGGGCGAGCCGGCGGGCGCCACCCCTGACGAGGGGTGCTCCCTTGGCGGCGACCCCTTCGACGATGCGCTCGCGCTGGTCAACAGCCCGGGGCAGCCGCGCGTACGCCCCGGCGCCGAGGCCGCGACCGTCCGGACGCCGTACGCCGCCCGCGGGTCCTCGGCCGGCGAAGGCGGTGCCCCCTACACGCCCGACGGCCCCCACGCGCCAGGCGACCCCTGCATGCCCGCGACCCGGCCCCGGGCCGCCGGCGACCCCTACACACCGGATGACCCGTTCGCGCCCGGCGACCCCTTCGCCTCCGACGGCCCCGGTGTCCACGGAAACCGCTCCGGCCCCACTGGCCCCATTGGCCCCGCCGTACCGGACGGCGCGGGCGCATCCGCGCGGCCCGCGGTGGCGGCGGGCCTACCGCTCCCCCGAGGCGTGCC
>NZ_SDIG01000104.1:0-22549 GCF_004122755.1 Streptomyces sp. TM32 | reverse complement strand
CTGGGGCGGCGCAGATACGGCAGATCGTCGGGGGTCAGGACGGGGGCCGTACGGACCGCCTCGTCGACCGCTGTCACACCCATCGCCTAATCTGGCCGCATGCCCGTCCGTACCTGGGTTCCGCCCGGCCCGTTCGACCTGCACCGCACGCTGGGTGTGCTGCAGCGCGGCCCGGGCGACCCCGCGTTCGCGGTGCGCGGCGGCGAGCTGTGGCGCGCCTCCCGTACCCCCCAGGGCCCCGGCACCCTGCGCCTGGCGGCCCGCCCCGCGGACGGCCGGGTCGAGGCCGAGGCCTGGGGCCCGGGCGCCGCATGGCTGCTGGAGCAGCTGCCCGAGCTGCTGGGGGAGCGCGACGACCCGGAGCGGCTGACCGCCCGGCACCGCATCGTCCATGAGGCGCGGCGCCGCCACCCCGGCGTCCGGCTCGCGCGCACCGGCCTGGTCCTGGAGTCGCTGATCCCCTCGGTCCTGGAGCAGAAGGTCACCAGCGACGAGGCCTACCGCGCCTGGCGGCTCCTCCTGCAGCGGCACGGCGAGCCCGCTCCCGGGCCCTGGGAGCGGATGCGGGTGATGCCCGAGCCGCGCGGCTGGGCGCTGATCCCGTCCTGGGAGTGGCACCGCGCGGGCGTCGACGCCAAGCGCTCCGGCGCGATCCTGCGCGCGGTGCGGGCCGCCCGCCGGATGGAGGAGGCCGCGCGGATGGATCTCGCCGAGGCCACCCGCCGGCTCACGGCGATACCGGGCATCGGCCCGTGGACCGCCGCGGAGACGCTCCAGCGCACCCTCGGCGCCCCGGACGCGATCACGGTCGGCGATCTGCACCTGCCGAAGATCATCGGCTATGCCCTCACCGGCCGCCGCGGCACCACCGACGAGGAGATGCTCGACCTCCTCGCCCCCTACGAGGGCCAGCGGCACCGCGCGGCCCGGCTGATCCTGCTCTCCGGCCGCGTTCCGCCGCGCCGCGCCCCGCGCTTCCCGGTGGGGGACATCGCCCGGCTGTGAGCCCGCACGCGGGCCCCGGTCAGCGCACGGCGACGAACTCGTCGGCGGTGCGCGGCGGCCGCGGCCCCGGCGGCCCGGCGGGATGCCCGATGGCCACCGCCCCCATCGGCTCCCAGCCCGCGGGCAGTTCGAGCACGTCGCGGACCACGTCCTTGCAGAACATCGTCGACGACACCCAGGCGGAGCCGAGCCGTTCGCCCGCCAGTGCCACCAGGAAGTTCTGGATCCCCGCGCCATGGGCCACGAGGAACATCTCGCGCTCGGCCGTGCTCCGCCGCGCGTCGGGGTAGTGGTGCGCGCCGTCCGTGACCAGGCACGGCACCGCCAGATACGGCGCGGCCCGCAACACGTCACCGCGCCGCACCCGCGTGGCGACGGCCTCCGCGGACTTCCCGTCCGTCCGCAGATCCGCGATCCAGGCGTCCCGCATCGCGTCCAGGAGCTGCTCGCGCGCGGCCGCCGACTCCAGGAGCACGAACCGCCACGGCGTGGTGTGGTGCGGCGCCGGGGCGGTGAGAGCCGCCGCCACCGCGCGCCGGACCGCCCCCGGATCGACCGGCTCGCCGGTGAAGGCACGGACCGTACGCCGCGCCGTCACCGCTTCGCGTACGGCCTCCGAGGTGCCCAGCCGGAACATGTCGTCCTCGGCGGTGCGCACCATGGCGCGCGCCCCGGCGCCGTCGCCCGGCTCCCCGACGAGGTGCCCCAGCCCGCGCACCACCGCGACCGGCAGCCCGGCCGCCTTGCCCTTCACCAGGTCCCCGGCGGCGGCCAGTTCGTCCGCGGTGGCCACCACCGTCGCGCTGAGCGGATTGCCGTGGGCATCGGTGCCGCCGCGCAGATCGTCCAGCACCCGCACGCCGGCGGCACCGATGGCGACATCGGTGAGCCCGTTGCGCCACGGCCGCCCGAAGGTGTCGCTGATGACGACCCCGACGTCGACACCGAGGGTGGTGCGCAGCCCCGCCCGCAGGGCGCGCGCCGAGGCGTCCGGGTCCTCGGGCAGCAACAGCACCGTTCCCCGCGGGGTGTTGGAGGCATCCACGCCGGCCGCGGCCATCACCAGGCCCTGCCGGTTCTGCACGATCCGCAGGGTGCCGCGGCGCGCCACCACCCGCACCGTCTCCCGGTCGATCGCCGCCTCGCGGTCGTCGGCCTCGACCACCCGGCCCTCGGCCTTGCTGACGATCTTCGAGGTCACCAACAGCACGTCGCCGTCGACGAGTTGCGGCAGACCGCCGGAGGTCACCGCCGCGGCGATCAGCTTCACGAGATCGTCGCCGGGCCGCACCTCGGGCAGGCCCGGCAGCGCCCACACCCGGTAACCGGGCACGGCGGGGTCGCTCACGCCCGGACCTCCTCGGCCAGCGCCAGCGCCTCGCGCACCATCGCGGCCGTGGCGTCCGTGTCGGTCATCATCAGCGGCACGGCCCGGCAGCGGATCCCGGCCGCCTCGACCTCGGCCACCGCGCCCTCGTCGGACGAGTCGACCAGCCAGCCGTCCAGCAGCCCGGACCCGTAGTGGCAGGCGACGGCCGCGGCGGTCGACTCGACCCCCACCGCGGCCAGTACCTTGTCGGCCATCCCGCGCACCGGGGCGTCGCCGACGATCGGCGAGAGGCCGACCACCGGCACCCCGGCGTCCGCGATGGCCTCCCGGATGCCCGGCACCGCCAGGATCGTGCCGATGCTGACCACCGGGTTGGACGGCGGGAACAGCACCACGTCCGCCTCGGCGATGGCCTCCAGCACGCCCGGCGCCGGCTTGGCCTGATCGGCGCCGACCGGCACCACGGCATGCGCGGGCACCGAGGCGCGCAGCCGCACCCAGTACTCCTGGAAGTGGATCGCCTTGCGCTCACCGGCCCCCGCGGCGGAATCGCTGTCGGGTTCCGTGACGGCGACGTGGGTCTCGACCCGGTCGTCGGACATCGGCAGCAGCCGCACCCCGGGCTTCCAGCGCGCGCACAGCGCCTCGGTGACGGCGCTGAGCGGATAGCCGGCGCTCAGCATCTGGGTCCGCACGATGTGGGTGGCGAAGTCCCGGTCGCCCAGCCCGAACCACTCGGGCCCGACGCCGTAGGCGGCCAACTCCTCCTTCACCTTGAAGGTTTCGTCACCGCGTCCCCAGCCCTGCTCCTCGTTGATGCCGCCGCCGAGCGTGTACATCACGGTGTCGAGGTCGGGACACACCTTGAGCCCGAACAGATGGATGTCGTCGCCGGTGTTGCCGATGACGGTGATGTCCGCGTCCGGAGCCGCTGCCTTCAGTCCCCGCAGAAAGCGGGCGCCGCCGATACCGCCGGCCAGAACCACGATTCGCATGGGCCCAGTGTGTCAGTCGCCGGCGGGGCGAGGAGGAGCGGTGGCCGGGACGAATGGGAGGGCGGCGGTCAGGGAGCGGCGGTCTCCAGGGCCGAGGGGGTGCAGTGGGGTGCCCCGTGCATCGGCATCTCGGTCAGGCCGGGGAAGTAGATGTGCAGGCTGACGGCCGGGGTCAGGGCGTCATTGACGACCTCGTGGACGTAGCCGGGGGCGAACACCCGCTGGGCGCCGGCGGTGAGCGTACGGCGCCCGGTCCCGGCGCGCTCGGTCAACTCGCCCTCCAGGACGGTCAGCACACCGGAGGACGGCCCGTGGTCGTGCCGGCCGCTGCCCTGGCCCGGCACCCAGCTCAGCAGCCACACCTCGTAGCCAGGCCCGGTGCGCAGCCGGTGGTACCAGCGGCTGGTCGTGTCGTAGCGGACGAGGTGCGCCCAGGCGCCGCGATCGGCGGCGATCGAGCGGGCCAGCCCCACGAAGCCGGCGACGGTGGCCGGGTGGGCGGGGACGGGCGGCAGCAGGTGGGGGATGGCGAGCGGATCGCCGGCGATCTGGACGTCGCTGTTCATGGGGTTTCGGGTTCCTCGGCGGACGTGCTGGGTGACGCTCGGGAGAGCGCCCAGCGTGAGCTGGGAGGCTGCGACACGGTGCGGGCCTTCCCTGTGGGGGGCGCGGCACGGTGGCGCGGAGCAGGGGCGCTGCGGGGTGGTGCGAGCGGAAAAGCTGGAGCTCAGTGGCTTCGACAGCTGGAACAGCGACAGCGAGCCTGCGCAGCACAGAGCGACCCGTAGGCACGGGACAGTCGGAGCGCGGGGGTCACTGGCATGCGGTCAAGGAGACCGGGTTCGCGGCGCGATGTCAACTGGACGTCTGGTTTGCCGCAAATCTTTCACCTCATCCGGTTACTCCGCCCGGCGAAAGGTTTGTGCAGTCTCCGACCCGGAGACATCGACCGGCAACCGCACCCTCAAACGCCGTTGCGGCCCCGTGATCCTTCTGTGATCTCCCCCGCTTCGGCACGCGGGGGTGCAACGTGAATGCCGCCTGTACGCGTCTCGGTAAGTGAAGGGGATGCGCCGGGGGGTACCGCCCGGGGAAGTGTCCTGGTTTTTACTGATTTGAACACTTTCCGCATAGGCTTGGTTCCGCCGAGTGAATAAGAGGCCCAATAGCAGATCTCGGCTTGACTGGCCCGGATCACCACACTTGTAATTTCACTCGTGTCGTTCAGCCGAAATCGATCACGGCTTGATCACGGGGACGTAAAGACAGACGAGGGGCGCACATGACCGAGCTGTTCCAGGAATTGCTGGTCGAGGAGGCGGATGAGGAGCTCGGCTGGCAGGAGCGCGCACTGTGCGCCCAGACCGACCCCGAGTCCTTCTTCCCGGAGAAGGGTGGCTCCACCCGCGAGGCCAAGAAGGTCTGTCTCGCCTGCGAAGTCCGGTCCGAATGCCTGGAGTACGCGCTCGCCAACGACGAGCGCTTCGGCATTTGGGGCGGCCTGTCCGAGCGCGAGCGGCGTCGGCTCAAGAAGGCCGCCGTCTGACGATGACCGCACAGCCACCCGCACCAAGGGCGCGCGGTCGCACGGACCACGCCGCCGTACCGCCTCAACTCCCCATATCCCCCTATAACGAACACTCCGCCTCCAGCGATCTTCTCGCCGGGGGCGGACTGCTGTACGGACCGGTCGGGGCGCCGGCGCGAACCATTAGTGTGGGGCCCCGTCCGAGATGCGCCGCCGCCCTGCCGGGCGCTCGCGTCGCCTCGTAGTCCGTCGCAGTGTCTTCCGGGGGCGGGTGCCCAGCGCGACTGCGCAACGGGTCCCGAACTCCCGGGTCCGGAGGGCCCGTACCTCGATGTCCGTGCACAGCCAGTCGGCGGCCCAGGCCGCCTCATATGCAGCCGCCACCCCAGAGTTCCCGCGGCACGTGGTCACCGCCGTGATCGTCTCCCATGACGGAGCCCGCTGGCTGCCCGATGCGCTCGGCGGCCTGCTCGGCCAGGAACGCCCGGTGCAGAACGTCATCGGCGCCGACACCGGCAGCGCGGACGACTCCGCCCAGCTGCTCGCCGAGGCCATCGGGGACCAGCGGGTGCTGCATCTCGCCCGTCGCTCCGGATTCGGCACCGCGGTCGACGAGGCGGTCCGTACGGCCCCCGTCCTGACCCCCGACGATCTGCCGTATCTGCGCCGCCCCAGCGGCTGGGACCCGGTCAGCCGCACCTGGCACGACGAGGCGTACGAGATGCCGGAGTTGCCGCACGGCGAACCGGTCCAGTGGCTGTGGCTGCTGCACGACGACTGCGCACCCGAGCCGGACGCGCTCGCCGAGCTGCTGCGGGTCGCCGACGCCAGCCCCTCCACCGTGATCGTCGGACCCAAGCTGCGCAGCTGGTACGACCGCCGGCAGCTGCTCGAAGCCGGTGTCAGCATCGCCCGCAGCGGTCGCCGTTGGACCGGCCTGGACCGCCGCGAACAGGACCAGGGCCAGCACGACCAGGTGCGCCCGGTGCTGTCCGTCTCCACCGCGGGCATGCTCATCCGCCGCGACGTCTACGAGGAGTTGGGCGGCTTCGACCGCCGGCTGCCGCTGATGCGCGACGACGTCGATCTGTGCTGGCGCGCCCAGGCGGCCGGCCACCAGGTCCTGGTCGCGCCGGACGCGATCCTGCGGCACGCCGAGGCCGCCGCCCGCGAGCGCCGCCCCATCGACTGCGTCGGCCGCAGTGTCGCCAACCCACACCGCGTCGACAAGGGCGGCGCCGTCTACACCCTGCTCACCAACACCCGCGGCCGGACCCTCCCGTACGTCCTGCTGCGGCTGCTGATCGGCACCGTCCTGCGGGTCGTCGCCTACCTCGTCGGCAAGGTCCCCGGCCAGGCGCTCGACGAACTCGCCGGACTCTTCGGCACCCTGCTGCGGCCCGGCAAGATCCTCGCCGCCCGCAAGAGGAGGGGCCGGCCCACGGTCGAGGCGAGCGAACTGCGGCCGCTGTTCCCGCCACCCGGCGCGACGGTGCGCGCCACCGTCGAACAGGTCGCCGGCAATCTGGCCGGGCGGGCCGCCCCGGACGTCGCCTCGGCCGGCCGGCACGGCGCCGTCGAGTCCGGGCCGGGCGGTGACGACGCCGACTTCCTGGAGATCGAGCAGTTCGCCCGGCTCAAGCGGATCGCCCGCAAACCGGCACCGGTGCTCTTCCTCGTCCTGCTGCTGGTCTCGCTCGTCGCCTGCCGCGGACTGCTCGGTTCCGGCGCGCTGACCGGCGGCGCGATGCTGCCCGCGCCCGGCAGCGTGTCCGACCTGTGGTCGGCGTACCTCGACAGCTGGCACGCGGTCGGCGTCGGCGACAGCGCCTCCGCGCCGCCCTACCTGGCGGTCGTCGCCCTGGTGTCGAGCATCTTCTTCGGCTCCACCGGCTTCGCCGTCACCCTGCTGCTGGTCTGCTCCGTCCCGCTGGCCGGCCTCACCGCCTACTTCGCCTCCCGGCCGCTGGTCGCCTCCCGGCTGCTGCGGGCCTGGGGGAGCATCGCCTACGCCTTTCTGCCGGCGGCCGCCGGAGCGCTGGCCGGCGGGCGGCTGGGCACGGCGGTGCTCGCCATCCTGCTGCCGCTGATGGCGCGCGCCGGGGTCGCCGCGAGCGGGCTGCGGCTGCCGCTGGGCACCCGGCCCAGCTGGCGGGCGACCTGGGCGTACACGCTGCTGATCACCTTCACCACGGCCTTCACGCCGGTCGTCTGGCCGATCGCGGTGCTGCTCGGGGCCGGCCTGCTGGTGCTGCGCCTCCTCGACGGCAGCCGCGACCACCTGCTCGCCTACGGGCTGCGCTTCCTGGCCGTGGTCCTCGCGCCGATGGTCGTGCTCGCGCCCTGGTCGCTGTCGCTGCTGACCCACCCCGGGCGCTTCTTCCAGGAGGCCGGGCTGGGCTACGGCGCCGGCTCCGCCTCCGTACTCGACCTCATCGGCCTCAGCCCGGGCGGCCCCAAGGCCGTGGGCGGGGTGCTGCTGTTCGGCATCGTGCTGGCCGCGCTCGCCGCGACGCTGCGCGACGAGCGGCAGCTCGCCATCCGTACCGCCTGGGCGGCGGCCCTGACCGGGCTGCTGCTCGCCGCGCTGGGCAACGGCTCCGGCTGGACCGGGCCCGCGATGCTCGTCTACGGGCTGGCGCTGCTGTGCGCCGCCGCGGTCGGCGCCGAGGGCATCCGCACCCGGATGGCCAACCTCGGCTTCGGCTGGAAGCAGCCGGTCGCCGTGCTGATCGCGCTGGCCTCGCTGCTCGCCCCGCTCTACGCCGCGGTCAGCTGGATGATCACCGGCGCGGCCGGTCCGCTGGAGCGCCGCAACCCCGAGCAGGTCCCGGCGTTCGTCGCCGAGGAGAGCGGCACCGCCGACCGGGCCCGCACGCTGGTCCTCGACGGCACGCCGGGCCATGTCGACTACTCGCTGGTCCGCGGCTCCGGTGCCCGGCTCGGCGATGCCGACCTGGCCGCCGAAGCGGGCGGGGACACGCGCCTGGGCGGCATCGTCGCCCACCTCGTGGCCGGCTCCGGCGCCGACCAGACCAACCAGCTCGGCGGCTATGCGGTCCGCTACGTCCTGGTCCGGGACGGGGCGCCGCGCGAAATGGGCCGGGTGCTGGACGCGACCCCGGGCCTGACCCGGCTCAGCCAGGACGACGGCAGCGCACTGTGGCGCGTCGACCGGCGGGTCTCGCGGCTCTCGATCGTCGCGGGCGAGGCCAAGGACGGCACCAGCGCCGCCGAGTCCGTGGCGCCCGTCGCCGTACCGGCCGGCCCCGTCGAGGCGCACACCAAGGTGCCGGACGGCGCCGACGGCCGGGTGCTGCGGCTCGCCGACGCCGCCGACGAGGGCTGGCAGGCCACCCTCAACGGCACCCCGCTCAAGCCCACGACCGTCGACGGCTGGGCCCAGGGCTTCGCGCTCCCCGCGGGCGGCGGCACCCTCGACCTCACCCACGAGAACCCGCTCGGCCACACCCTCTGGCTGTGGGCGCAGGGCCTGCTCGCCGTCGTCCTGGTGGTGCTGGCCCTGCCGGGCCGCCGCCGGGAGATCGACGACGACCTGCCCGAGGACGCGGCCGTCGCCCAGGCCGCCGCGGCCTCCGGCGACGGCCGCCGGGCCCGGCGCCTGCGCGCCCAGGCCGAGGCCGCCGGCGCCCCCGACGCGGCGGGCGCCGGCGCCCCCGCGGCACCCGAGGGCGAGCAGCCCTTCGACCCGGCCGCCGACCCGGCGGCCGGCGCGGTCCCCGTCGCGGAGCCCGGCGCCGGCGACCCGTCCCCGGTCTTCGACCAGGGATACCCCCACGGGGCGGTGCCGCAGCAGCCGTCGTACGACCAGTGGCCGGCCGCCCCGCAGGCCGCGCCCGACGGGCAGCAGCCCTACGCCCCCGCCGACCCCTACCAGGCCGGGCAGTACGGGCAGCAGACCTACCCGCCGGCGGATCCCTACCAGGCCACCGACCAGTACGCCGCGGACCCCTACCAGGCGGGCGCCTACGACCCGTACGGGTACGGGCAGCAGCAACAGCAGCAGTACGGCGACGGCGGCCCGCAGCATCAGCAGCCCTACGACGACGGCGCCCCGTATCCCGGGTACCCCGGCTCCTACTCCGAGCAGCGCCGTGACGGGAGCGACCAGCAGTGAAGCGCACCATGATGTCCCTGATCGGCGTGGCCGCCGCGCTGGGCGCCGTCACCGGCGTCGCCGCCGTGACCGCCCCGGGCGGCGGCGCCCAGGAGGCGCCCCGCAGCAGCTCCCGGCTGCCCGTCCAGCGCTCCGCGCTGCTCTGCCCGGCCCCGACCTCCTCCGAGGTCGGCCGGACCGACTACACCGCCTTCGCCCCCAAGGGCGCCGCGGCCGGCGCGGACGGCAAGAAGGGCACCGCCGCACTGCTGCCCGCCGGGACCGTCAAGGACGCCGGCGGCGGCAGCGACAACGGCAAGGGGAAGGGCAAGAAGAGCAGCGGCAAGGGTGGCAAGGGCGCGGGCGGCGGTGCGGACTCCGCCGCCGGGCAGGCCGTCGCCCCGCGTGACACCAAGCCCGTCGTGCCCCTCCAGGAGGCCGGCAAGCCGGTGACCACGAGCACCGACAGCCCGGACGCCCCCGCCCTCGTCGGCGCGGCGGACGGCACCCTCGCCCCCGGCTGGACCGTCCAGCAGACCACCTCCGTCGCCGCCGGCTCGGGCCGCGGCCTCATGGGGCTGAGCTGCACCAGCCCTGACACCACGTTCTGGTTCCCGGGCGTCAGCACCGCCACGGACCGCCAGGACTACGTCCACCTGACCAACCCCGATCCGACCCCGGCCGTCGTCGACCTCCAACTCCGGGGCAAGGACGGGGCGTTGGGGGGCTCGGCGGGGGAGGACATCACCGTCCCGCCGCACGCCACGGTCCCCGTCCTGCTCTCCACCCTGACCAGCGCCCCCACCACCAACGCGTCCTTGCAGGTCGTCGCCCGCGAGGGCCGGATCGGCGCGGCCGTGCAGGCCACCGACGGCAAGCTCGGCAGCGACTGGCTGCCGGCCGCCGCCGACCCGTCGCCGAGCGTGGTGCTGCCCGGCATCCCGAAGGACGCCACCTCCGTCCGGCTGGTCGCCCTCGCCCCCGGCGAGTCCGACGCCGACCTCAAGGTGCAGCTGGCCACTCCGACCGGGCTGATCACTCCGGCCGGTCTGGAGAGCCTGCACCTCAAGAGCGGGATGACCACCGCGGTGGACCTCAAGGACGTCACCAAGGGCGAGGCCGGCTCGCTGGTGCTCACCCCCTCCGACGGCGGTTCCAAGGTCCCGGTCGCGGCCGCACTGCGGGTGACCCGCGGCAAGGGCGCCAAGCAGGAGATGGCCTTCATCCCGGCGACCCGGCCCGTCGAGCAGCGCGCCACCGCCGCCGACAACCGCGACAAGGGCAGCACCCTCTCGCTGGTCGCACCAGAGAAGGGCAAGGACGCCAAGGTGAAGGTCACCGCGTCGGCCGGCAGCGGCGGCGGTACCCCGGTCACCAAGACGTACATGGTCAAGGGCGGCACCGGTCTCGATGTCGCCCCGCCGACCCCTCAGGGGCTGAAGGGGACCTACGCCCTGACCGTGGAACCGGCGGCCGGCAGCGGCCCCGTCTACGCGGCCCGCATGCTCTCCCGCCCCCAGGGCGGCGTGCCCGCCTTCACCGTCCAGACGCTGCCCGACGACCGGGGCACGGTCCTCGTCCCGACCGCGGGCCAGGATCTGTCGGTCCTCACGAAGTAACCGCGCACGCGCCCCCGGACCCGCGCGACGGCCTCAGTCCTGGCCGTAGCGCGGGTCCACCGATTCCGGGGCCAGTCCCAGGAGTTCGGCGACCTGCTCGACCACCACTTCATGGACCAGGAACGCCCGCTCGTCACGGCTCTTCGTCCGGATCTCCACCGGCCTGCGGTAGATCACGATCCGGTCGCGATGTCCGCCCGCGGCCGGCAGCACCCGCCCCAGCGGCACGGTCTCCGCGTCGGCGGCCGCGTCCGGCCCGTCGTCCGGGCCGGAACCGGGCACGTCGAGGATCAGGAAGTCAACCTGGGAGAGCTGCGGCCAGCGCCGCTCCAGCCGGTCCCGGGAGTCGTAGACAAGATCCACGAAGGCGTCGGCACGGGTCACCGAGAGCGGCACCTGGGGCGGTGCGATCGGGCCGCGCATACCGCGGCCGTGGCGGTCGCGGCGGCGGAGCCGTGGCTGTGCCGGTCGGGGGGGTACGGGACTGTCCATCAGCATCGAGCGTAGCCGTCAAGGACCCTCGGACACCGGGGAGCGCGACAAGACGTGGCATGTCGTCGACTGACCGGACCTGTCCGTCTCGATTTCCCTTGCCGCTCTGAATGAGATCGCAGATCGACAGCGGAATGGCAGGAAATGCATGGAGTCGTGACGGGATTCCTCGCCGTGGGCCGTCCGACCCCGCCCGTCCGGACCAGGTCAGGTCGAGCGGGTGCAGGTCAGACGCATCGGACGAAGCGGGACGACACGGTTGGGTGAGCCTGGGGAGAGTCGTCGCGGCCCGCTCAAGAGTGCGGTACCGTCCAACGTCGTGAGCCCTGTACGTCGCTGTTCGCGCACTGCGTGCGGCCGCCCCGCCGTCGCAACGCTGACGTACGTCTATGCGGATTCGACCGCCGTGCTCGGACCGCTCGCCACCTACGCCGAACCGCACTGCTACGACCTGTGCGCCGAGCACTCCGAGCGGCTGACCGCGCCCCGTGGCTGGGAGGTCGTCCGCCTCGCCCTCGACTCGGGCCCGGCCCGCCCCAGCGGCGACGATCTCGAAGCCCTGGCGAACGCCGTCCGCGAGGCGGCCCGCCCCCAGGAACGCGCCGCCGGCGCCGGTGGCGCGCCCGCCTCCGGCGACCGTGACACCCACCCCATGGAGGTCGCCCGCCGCGGCCATCTGCGGGTGCTGCGCTCGCCGGATTCCTGAGCCCCGCCCACCGGCCGGGTACCCGTCCCGCGCCCCGGCCCGCCCGGTAGGTTGGGAGCCCCAAGGACTCCAGGAGGGCAGGCTTGTGGCTGATCTGTCGCAGATCGTGAAGGCGTACGACGTACGCGGTGTCGTCCCCGCCCAGTGGGACGAATCGCTCGCGGAGTTGTTCGGCGCGGCCTTCACCGAGGTCACCGGCGCGGACGCGATCGTGATCGGGCACGACATGCGGCCCTCCTCACCCGGCCTGTCCGGTGCCTTCGCCCGCGGTGCCTCGGCCCGCGGCGCCACGGTCACCCTGATCGGCCTCTGCTCCACCGACGAGCTGTACTTCGCCAGCGGTGCACTGGGCCTGCCCGGCGCCATGTTCACCGCCTCGCACAACCCGGCCCGGTACAACGGCATCAAGATGTGCCGGGCGGGCGCGGCGCCGGTCGGCCAGGACACCGGACTCGCCGAGATCCGCGCGCTGGTGGAGCGGTGGTCGGACGAGGGCGCCCCGCAGCCGGCCGCCCACACCGGCACGATCACCCGGCGCGACGTCCTGGGCGAATACGCCGCCCATCTGCGCGGACTGGTGGACCTCAGCGGCATCCGTCCGCTGAAGGTCGTGGTGGACGCGGGCAACGGCATGGGCGGGCACACCGTACCGACCGTCTTCGAGGGCCTGCCGCTCGAACTGGACGCCATGTACTTCGAGTTGGACGGCTCGTTCCCCAACCACGAGGCCAACCCGCTGGATCCGAAGAACATCGTCGATCTCCAGGCGCGGGTGCGCGAGACCGGCGCCGACCTCGGCCTCGCCTTCGACGGCGACGCCGACCGCTGCTTCGTCGTCGACGAGCACGGCGACCCGGTCTCCCCGTCCGCGATCACCGCCCTGGTCGCCGCCCGCGAGCTGGCCAAGCACCCCGGCGGCACGGTCATCCACAACCTGATCACCTCCTGGTCGGTGCCGGAGGTCGTCAAGGAGAACGGCGGCAAGCCGGTCCGCACCCGCGTCGGGCACTCCTTCATCAAGGAGGAGATGGCCAGGACCGGCGCGATCTTCGGCGGCGAGCACTCCGCGCACTACTACTTCCGCGACTTCTGGAACGCCGACACCGGCATGCTCGCCGCGATGCACGTCCTGGCGGCCCTCGGCGGCCAGCAGGGCCCGCTGTCGGAGCTGGTCGCGCAGTACGACCGGTACGCTGCCTCCGGCGAGATCAACAGCACCGTCGACGACCAGGCCGGCCGGCTCGCCGCGCTCAAGGCGGCCTACCAGGACCGCGCCGGCACCACCCTCGACGAGCTGGACGGGCTGACCGTCACCGCCGACGACTGGTGGTTCAACGTGCGTGCCTCGAACACCGAGCCGCTGCTCCGGCTGAACGTCGAAGCCAGGGACGCCGCCACCGTCGACCGGGTCCGCGACGAGGTACTGGCGATCATCCGCGCCTGAACCCCGGGCCGAGCCCCGGCGCCCGCACCGGCCGCTCGCCCCGGCCAGGCCGCCCGGCCCGGGGCCGCCCGGGAAACCGGAGGGCATCTCCGGGCGGGGTGGGCGGCCACCGCATCCCTGCCGCCCGCCCCGCCGCTCACCACCCCGAATCTCCGCCGGGCAGGCCCCGGGCCCCCGTCCGGCGGTACGCTGGCCACGCCGCAACCGCCCCGAAGGAGCAGCATCCATGCCGGTCGAAGCCAGCTTGATCCAGATCCTCGCCTGCCCGGCGTGCCACGCCCCGCTGGAGGACCGGACCGACGCCCCTTCGGGCCCCGCTTCCGAACCCGAGCTGCTCTGCACCTCCGGCGACTGCGGCCTCGCCTACCCCGTCCGGGACGGCATCCCCGTGCTCCTCGTCGACGAAGCCCGCCGCCCCGCCTGACCGAGCGGCCGCCGGGTCTTTCGCCCGGCTCCGCCCGTTTCCCCGCCCGTACCGGCGATCGGAGGCCGCGCCCACCATGCTCGACGAGTCACTCCTCGACACCCCTGACGCACTGGCGGGCGCCGACCGCTTCGGTCTGCTGCGCGGCGTCGCCGAATCCGGCGCCCGGGTCCGCACCGCCGCCCGCGGCGCCGCCGAATCCGGCATCCACGAGCTGACCCCCGACGGGCGCCCACGCACCGTGCTCGTCGCCGGGCCCGGCCCGGCCGCGGCCGGTGTGGCAGACCTGCTCAGGGCGCTCGGCCGCGGCAGCTGCCCGGTCACCCTCATCCCGCCCACCGGCGTCGCCCCGCTGCCCGGGGCGCTGCGCTGGACCCTGCCCGGCTGGGCCGGGCCCCTGGACCTGCTGCTGCTCCCCGGCCCGGACGCCGCCGACCCCGGCCTCGCCGAGCTGGTCGAGCAGGCCTACCGCCGCGGCTGCGCCGTCGTCGCCGTCACCCCGAAGGGCGGCCCGCTCGCCGAAGCCGTCGTCCAGGCCCGCGGCCTCGCCGTACCGCTGGCGACCACCCCCTACGACGCCGAATTCGACGTCGAGGGCGCCCCGCCGGCCGCCCCCGGCACCCTGTGGTCGGTGCTCATCCCGCTGCTCTCGCTCGCCGACCGGATCGGCCTGCTCAGTGCCCCGCCGGAGGCCCTGGGCAAGCTCGCCGACCGCCTGGACCAGATCGCCGAGCGCTGCGGTCCGGCCATCCCGACCTACACCAACCCCGGAAAGACGCTGGCCGCCGAGCTCGCCGACGCGCTCCCGCTGCTCTGGACCGAGGGCACCATCGCCGGCGCCGTCGGCCGGCACTTCGCCACCGAACTGGCCGGGCTGGCCGGCCGCCCCGCCCTCGTCGCCGAGCTGCCCGAGGCGCTCGCCACCCACCGCACCCTGCTGGCCGGCGCCCTGGCCGCCGGCGCGGACCCGGACGACTTCTTCCGCGACCGGGTCGAGCAGCCCCCCGCGATGCACGCCAGGGTCGTGCTGCTGCGGGAGGAGGAGCCGGGCCCGCTGTCCGCCACCCGCGCCGCCCAGGCCCTCGCCGAGGAGCGCGACACCGCCGTCAGTGAGCTGGAGCCGGACCTCGGCAGCGATCTGGAGAAGGCCGCGGAGCTTCTCGCCATCGTGGATTTCGCCGCCGTTTACCTCGCGCTTGCCGGCACCGAGTGATCTGGACGGCCGGCCCGCCTCCGCAGGCCAGGAACCCCGCCGTCCCGTACGACTGTCAGGAAGCAACCGACCCATGGACCGCCTCGCCAATACCGTGCGCCCCTACGCCTGGGGCTCCACCACCGCCCTCCCGGAGCTCCTCGGCACCGCGCCGACCGGCGAACCGCAGGCCGAGATGTGGATGGGCGCCCACCCCGGCGCCCCCTCCCGCATCGACCGCGGCGCGGGCCCGGTCTCCCTGGCCGAGGTGATCGACGCCGCCCCCGAGGCCGAGCTGGGCGCCGACGCCGTCCGTGCCTTCGGCTCCCGGCTGCCCTTCCTGCTCAAGCTGCTCGCGGCCGCCTCGCCGCTCTCCCTCCAGGTCCACCCCGATCTGGACCAGGCGCGCGAGGGCTTCGCCGACGAGGAGCGGCGCGGCGTCCCGATCGACGCCGGCCACCGCAACTACAAGGACGCCAACCACAAGCCCGAACTGATCGTCGCGCTCACCCCCTTCGACGGCCTGTGCGGCTTCCGGCACCCGGCGCAGACCGCGGACCTCCTGGCGGCCCTGGGCGTCGACGGCCTCAAGCCGTACGTCGACATCCTGCGCGCCAGTCCCGAGGAGGACGCCCTGCGCGAGGTGCTCACCGCCGTCCTGAGCGCCGAGCACCACGCCATCGCCGAGACCGTCGAGCAGGCCGCCGTCGCCGCCGGCCGCCTGGCGGACCGGGGCGGGCCACACGCCGACGACTACGCCGCCTACGCCGCCCTCGGCCACCACTACCCGGGCGACCCCGGCGTCCTCGCCGCGATGCTGCTCAACCACGTCCGACTCCAGCCCGGCGAGGCGCTGTTCCTCGGCGCCGGCATCCCGCACGCCTACCTGAGCGGCCTCGGCGTCGAGCTGATGGCCAACTCCGACAACGTGCTGCGCTGCGGTCTGACCCCCAAGCACGTCGACGTACCGGAGCTGCTGCGGGTGGTCCGCTTCGAGGCCGGCGACGCGGGCGTGCTGCGCCCCGAGGCCGTCGGCGGCGAGGAGGTCTACGAGACCCCTGTCGACGAGTTCCGCCTCTCCCGCTTCGCCCTGGCCCCCGGCGCCGCACCGCGCCCGCTGGTCTCCCGTACGCCGCAGATCCTGCTGTGCACGGCGGGCACGGTCCGGCTGCGGGACGGTGCGACCGACGCGGCGGCCGAGCTGGCCCTGGCCCCCGGCGAATCCGTCTTCGTACCGGCCGGGGAACCGCTCACGCTCGCCGGGGACGGCACCCTCTTCCGCGCGACGGTGGTCGTCTGACGCGGCGGCCGCGACGCTCACCGGGTGCCGTATCCCGTCCGCCAGGTGGCCTCCTGGCGGACGCCTCGGGCCGGGCTGCAACAATGACCGCCGCACGGCATTAAAGCGGCGGTAAAAACCGGACGACGGAAGGGACATGCGGCACCTATGAGCGCATCAGGCGGGACAAAGGCGATCGTTGCGGCGCTGGGCGCCAACCTGGCGATCGCCGCAGCGAAGTTCGTGGCCTTCGCCTTCAGTGGCTCGTCCTCGATGCTGGCCGAAGGCGTGCACTCCCTCGCGGACTCCGGCAACCAGGGCCTGCTGCTGCTCGGCGGCAAGAAGGCGAAGCGCGCGGCAACCGCGGAGCACCCCTTCGGCTACGGCCGGGAGCGCTACATCTACGGCTTTCTGGTCTCCATCGTCCTGTTCACCATCGGTGGCGTCTTCGCGCTCTACGAGGGCTACGAGAAGATCCACGCCCCGCACCCGCTGGAGGACTGGTACTGGCCGATCGGTGTCCTGGTCTTCGCGGTCATCGCCGAGGGCTTCTCCTTCCGTACGGCCATCAAGGAGTCCAACGAGCTGCGCGGCAAGCAGACCTGGACCCAGTTCGTCCGCCGCGCCAAGGCCCCCGAGCTGCCGGTCGTCCTGCTGGAGGACTTCGGCGCGCTGGTCGGTCTGGTCCTCGCGCTGGGCGGCGTCGGCATGACCCTCGCCACCGGTGACGGCATCTGGGACGGCATCGGCACCATGTGCATCGGCGCGCTGCTGGTGCTGATCGCCCTGGTGCTGGCCGCGGAGACCAAGTCGCTGCTGCTGGGCGAGGCGGCCGGGCCCGAGCAGGTCGCCAAGATCCGCGAGGCGGTCGTCGACGGCGAGGTCGTCACCGGCGTCATCCACATGCGCACGCTCCACCTCGGCCCCGAGGAGCTGCTGGTCGCCGCCAAGATCGCGGTACGGCACGACGACACCGCCACCCAGGTCGCCCGCGCCATCGACGCCGCCGAGGCCCGCATCCGTGCGGCCGTGCCGATCGCCCGGGTCATCTACCTGGAGCCGGACATCTACAACGAGGCCGCGGCCGCCGCGGGCGCCGACCCGTCGAAGACCCCCGGCGGGCACTGAACCGCATCTCCAAGACCCCCGGCGGGTACTGAGCCGCCCCGTCATCGAACGGCCCCCGCACTCCTGGCTTGAGTGCGGGGGCCGTTGCCGTACGGCGCCAAGCCGGTAGGTCACGGGGTGTCGACCAAGGAATACCGCCCCCGCACCGCCGCGTTGAGGCCCCGAGGGGGCGCTCGCAGCCCCTACGGGATGTGTTCGCCCCCGCCCTAGTGGACCTCAGTGGACCTCGCCGAGGGTACGCAGAATCGCCGCCGTGTCCTCCGCGCCCTGAAGCCGGGCCCGGAAGTCGCTGTCCATCAGCTTCCGCGACAGCAGCGACAGGATGCGCAGATGCTCGTCCCCGGCCGCCGCCTCCGGCACCGCGATCAGGAAGACCAGCTTGGCGAGCGTGCCGTCCGGCGAACCCC
The DNA here is from genome assembly GCF_004122755.1 of Streptomyces sp. TM32. Taxonomy (NCBI): domain Bacteria; kingdom Bacillati; phylum Actinomycetota; class Actinomycetes; order Kitasatosporales; family Streptomycetaceae; genus Streptomyces; species Streptomyces sp. TM32. Next base: position 4,883 of record NZ_SDIG01000104.1, on the reverse strand, counting down.
AGTCGATGCCGTCCGCGGACCGCGCGAAGCCTACGACCGGAGCCGTCACCGCGTCCGTCTTGGCGTGCGGGATGGCGATTTCCTCACCGAGCCCGGTGGTGCCCTGCGCCTCCCGCGCCAGCGCCACTCGCACCAGTTCCGCCACGTCAGCCACCTTGCCGGTGCCGGCCGCCAGCTCGGCCATCTCACGGATCGCCGCTTCCTTCTCGCCGGCGGCGAGCTGCGACCTGACGGTCTGCTCGGTCAGGTAGCCGGACAGCACCTGATCCGCAGCCCCGGCGGGCGCCTTCTCCTCCGTACGGGCCTCCGCCGCCGGAGCCTTGGCCAAGGTGGCCGTCGCCGTACCGCGGACGGCGCCTGCACCGGCATCTGTCCCCGTCCCGCTCCCGGCACCGGCGCTCGCGACGGCACCCGCTCCACCGGCTCCGGCTCCGGCTCCGGCCAGAGCGGGCACGCGGTTCAGCGAAGCCGCCGTGGCATTGCTCTTCCTGCGCTCCGAGACGTCGACCAACGTGACGGTGGTCAGCGCGGTGACCACCGTTCCGATGGCGACGGCGAGGAAGAACACCGGCATCCCGCCGACCGCACCCAGCACCGCCACGATCGGTCCGCCGTGCGGCACCGCGTCCGTCACCCCGGCCGTCCCCGCGACCGCACCGGCCACCGCGCCGCCGAGCATGTTCGCCGGAATGACCTGCGCGGGCCGCGCCGCGGCGAACGGGATCGCCCCCTCGGAGATCCCGAAGAGCCCCATGAACAGCGCCGCCATCCCCGTCTCCCGATCCTGCTCGGAGTACAGGCGGCGGCGGATCAGTGTGGCCAGCCCCTGGCCGAGCGGCATCACCGGGATCGCCGCGGCACACATCCCCATCACGGTCTGGTTGCCGGACGCGATCAGCCCCGCACCGAACAGGAACGCGGTCTTGTTGACCGGACCGCCCATGTCGAACGCGATCATCAGGCCGAGTATCGCGCCGAGCAGCACCGCACTGGACCCGGTCATGCCGCCGAGCCAGCCGGTGAGATGCGTGAACACCCAGGAGATCGGCCTGCCGATCACATAGATGAAGAAGAGTCCCAGCGCCGTGGTCGCCACGATCGGGATCACGATGATCGGCATGATCGGCCGGACGAACGCGGGGACCTCGACCTTCTTGATCCAGTGCACCAGATAGCCGGCCAGGAACCCGGTGACGATCGCGCCGATGAAGCCCGCGCCCGCCTTGGAGTCGTACAGCGCACCGGTGTTGGCGATCCAGCCGCCGATCATGCCCGGCACCAGCGCCGGCCGGTCGCCGATCGCATACGCGATATAGCCGGACAGGACCGGCACCATCAGCGTGAAGCCGATGACGCCGATGTCGTTCACATGCTTCCAGAACGACCCGTCGGGAATGACCAGACCGCCGTCGGCCTGCGGATGCCCGCCCACCGCCAGCGAGATCGCGATCAGCAGCCCGCCGACCACCACGAACGGGATCATGTAACTGACCCCGTTCATCAGTGCTTTGTACGTGACGCCGCGCTCCCTGCCGGCTCCGGCGCCCGCGGCCGCCCCAGCCGCGCCGCCGCCCGTACCGGCCCCGTCGGCCGTCTCGCTCCCGTACACCGGCGCGCTCTGCACCCGCTCGATCAGCCGCTCGGGGTGGCGGATGCCCTCGGCGACCCCGACCGACAGGACCCTCTTGCCGACGAAGCGGCTCCGGTCGACGTCCTTGTCCGCGGCGATGATGACGGCATCGGCGTCTCTGACATCGTTGTCGGAGAGAATGTTCTCAGCCCCGATGGAGCCCTGGGTCTCCACCTTGATCTCATGACCGAGCGCGCGGGCGGCCTGCGCCAGCTTCTCCGCGGCCATGTACGTGTGGGCGATACCGGTCGGGCAGGCGGTCACTGCGAGCAGCTTCAGCCCCTGCCCGCCCCTCCCCGCGCCCTTGGGGGGATCGGCTGGACTCGTCGTCACGTAGCTCTCCTTATGAACGTGCGCGCGGTCGTGCAGAAGCAGTCGTGCGGAGGTGCCCGCGCTGCACGCATCCTGCACGACGGCCCAGCGCGCGCACAGCCCCCGGGCCCCGGTCCGTACCGGTCGGAAACCCGGGCGCCGACTGCGCCGGGCGACCAACCGCCTTCCGCCCCCCGCCCGATGGCCGGGATCCCACTGAATCGGACCCTCCGGGCTGGGGTTCACTGGGCCGATCGGTGTAGATTCGTGACCAGTGCCAGACGTCGCTGCTGATGGCGGTCGGGCGGTCCGCACCCGGGCCGGCCGAGGGAGAGAGGGCCTCCGACGGACTGCGCTGCGGCCAGGGGGAGAGGTATGTGCGCTACCGCGTACGCTCGTATCTGCCCGCGCCGCAGACTGCCAGCCCATCCACCTCGACCATCGAGGAGCAGCACGCATGACGACAGCAGCCACCGGCCAGGACTTCAAGGTCGCCGACCTGTCCCTCGCCGCTTTCGGCCGCAAGGAGATCACCCTCGCCGAGCATGAGATGCCCGGTCTGATGGCGATCCGCAAGGAGTACGCCGCCGCCCAGCCCCTGGCCGGCGCCCGCGTCACCGGTTCCCTGCACATGACCGTGCAGACCGCCGTCCTGATCGAGACCCTGGTCGCCCTCGGCGCCGAGGTCCGCTGGGCCTCCTGCAACATCTTCTCCACCCAGGACCACGCCGCCGCGGCGATCGCGGTCGGTCCGAACGGCACGCCGGACGCCCCGGCCGGTATCCCGGTCTTCGCCTGGAAGGGCGAGACGCTGGAGGAGTACTGGTGGTGCACGGAGCAGGCGCTGACCTGGCCCGACTCGCCCACCGGCGGCCCGAACATGATCCTCGACGACGGCGGCGACGCCACGCTGCTGGTGCACAAGGGCGTCGAGTACGAGAAGGCCGGCAAGGTCCCGTCCGTGGAGACCGCGGAGAGCGACGAGCACCGCGCGATCCTGGAGCTGCTCACCCGCACGCTGGCCGAGTCGCCGCAGAAGTGGACGAACCTGTCCTCCGAGATCCGCGGTGTGACCGAGGAGACCACCACCGGCGTGCACCGTCTCTACGAGATGCACCGCGACGGTGACCTGCTCTTCCCGGCGATCAACGTGAACGACGCCGTGACGAAGTCGAAGTTCGACAACAAGTACGGCTGCCGGCACTCCCTGATCGACGGCATCAACCGTGCCACCGACGTCCTGATCGGCGGCAAGACCGCCGTGGTCTGCGGTTACGGCGATGTCGGCAAGGGCTGCGCGGAGTCCCTGCGCGGCCAGGGCGCCCGGGTGATCATCACCGAGATCGACCCGATCTGTGCGCTGCAGGCGGCGATGGACGGCTACCAGGTCACCACCCTGGAAGACGTGGTGGAGACCGCCGACATCTTCGTCACCACGACCGGCAACAAGGACATCATCCTGGCCTCGCACATGGCGCGGATGAAGCACCAGGCGATCGTCGGCAACATCGGTCACTTCGACAACGAGATCGACATGGCCGGCCTGGCGCAGCTCGAAGGCATCGTCAAGGACGAGGTCAAGCCGCAGGTGCACACCTGGACGCACCCCGACGGCAAGGTGCTGATCGTGCTGTCCGAGGGCCGTCTGCTCAACCTGGGCAACGCCACCGGTCACCCCTCCTTCGTGATGTCCAACTCGTTCGCGGACCAGACGCTGGCCCAGATCGAGCTGTTCACCAAGCCGCAGGAGTACCCGACCGACGTCTACGTGCTGCCCAAGCACCTCGACGAGAAGGTCGCCCGTCTCCACCTCGACGCCCTGGGCGTCAAGCTCACCGAACTGCGCCCGGAGCAGGCCGCCTACATCGGCGTCGAGGTCGAGGGCCCGTACAAGCCCGACCACTACCGCTACTGATCCAGTCGGCGATCACCAGCTGGTCGGCGCCGCCGACCAGCTGGTGATCGGCCACAGCAGCCGGTGACACCAGGCCCTCGCCCCTCACGGCGGGGGCCTGGCCCGTAAGGAGCCCACATATCCGCCCCGACGCACCGGCCCGTCGCCGCCCGAAGGACTGCACCTCTCATGCCACGCGGCCACTATTCCCTCCACGACCCGCACGATCACACCCCCCTGGGTGAAGAGCACTTCCACTGCGCCACCGGCCCCTCCGGCTGGCGCTACGTCTCCCAGACCGTCAGCCCCTCCGGCGACCACACCGGCTCCGTCGACCTCACCCTCGACGAACTCGGCCGCCCCCTCCGCCTCGAACTCCACGCCTCCGCCTGGCAGGTCCGCGGCGCGGCCCTGGAGGGCGTCACCTGGGTACGCACCGACCCGACCGGCGAACACGCCACCGAAGGCAACGTCCCCGCCCACGCCTTCACCGGCGCGTCCCCCGCCTTCCTCATCGCCACCGCCCGGCTGCTGCGCCCCGCCCTCGGCGCCGGCGCCGTCCGCACCCGCCTCGTCGCCTTCACACCCCCCGTCCTCGCCCCGCGCACTCTCGACCAGTCCTGGGCCCTGCTGAAGAGCACACCACACGCCACTGACAACGCCCCCCTCATCGCCGACGAATACCAGGTCAACGACCTGGAAACCGGCGAGCAGCACACCGTCCACATCACCGGCGACGTGGTCCTCTCCGCCCCCGGCATCGAACTCGAATCCCTCGACTCCCCCCCGTCGACCTTCCCCTGAACCGGCCCGGGCACCGGCAGGGCATGGCGGACTCACGGCACTGAAGGCCACGCGACACGGACGACTGCCGCACACGGACGCCCGCCTCATACGGCGCCGTGCGCCCCGTCTCATGCCGGCGGCGCAAATCCCGTACGCGACGGCCGCTCCTCACCGCCGCCCGCACCGCGGTCATGGCCACCACCGCCACGCTCGCGCCCACTGTGCAGTTCTCAAGCAACGACCAGCCACCCGTCACAACCC
>NZ_SDIG01000103.1:0-22800 GCF_004122755.1 Streptomyces sp. TM32 | reverse complement strand
GGGGTGGGATCGGGGGTGGGGGGGAACAGCCCCGAACTTCACACCCTCACACCCTCACGCCCTCACACCCCTCACGCCCGCGGCTCCCGGGCGTCGTAGCGGGCGAACCCCCGGCGGGCCAGGCCCAGGCCGGTGACCACCAGGACACAGGCCAGACCGCCGCCGATCACCGCCGTGGCCGGGGAGGTCAGATCGGCCACCGACCCGGCGAGGAAGTCGCCCAGCCGCGGCCCGCCCGCGACCACGACGATGAAGACTCCCTGGAGCCGGCCGCGCATCGCGTCCGGCGTCGCCGCCTGGAGCATGGTGCTGCGGAACACCATCGAGACGGTGTCCGCGCAGCCGGCCACCGCCAGGAAGAACAGGCCGAGCCACAGCTGACGGGAGAGTCCGAAGCTGGCCACGGCCGCGCCCCAGGCGGCCACGGCGAGCAGGATGGCCAGACCGTGCCGGCGGATCCCACCGAGCCAGCCGGAGAACAGCCCGCCCAGTACGGCGCCCACCGCGGGCGCGGCGACCAGCAGACCGACAGTCTTGGCGTCCCCGGCGAACCACAGCACCGCGACCGCCGGGAACAGCGCCCGCGGCTGGGCGAGCACCATCGCCGCCAGATCGGAGAAGAACGTCATCCGCAGATTCGGCCGGGTGGCGAGAAACCGCAGCCCGTCCAGCACGGAGGCCCGGCGCCGCGGCCCCTCCCCCTGGTCGGGCCGCATGGACGGCAGCCGCCACATCGCGTACAGCGAGCCGCTGAAGGCCGCCACATCGATCAGGTACGCGGTCTGGTACCCCCACAGGCCGACGATGACGCCGCCCAGCATCGGCCCACACATCAGACCGAGGTTGCTGGTCAGGGAGTTGAGGGCGTTGGCGGCCGGCAGCTGCTCGGCGGGCAGCAGCCGCGGGATCATCGACGAGCGGGCCGGGGAGTTCATCGCGAAGCAGACCGCCTGGACGGCGACGACCCCGTACAGCAGCCAGACCCGGTGGAAACCGGCCAGGGCGGCGACGGCCAGGATGAGCGACATCGCGGTGGCGCCCGCGGCGCTGTAGAGGCCCAGGGTGCGGCGGTCGACGGTATCGGCGATGGCGCCGCCGTACAGCCCGAAGACCACCAGCGGGACCAGTGCGCACAGGCCCACCAGACCGACCGAGAAGGTGGAGTGGGTGAGGGCGTAGACCTGGAGGGAGACCGCGAGCGCGGTCATCTGCTGCCCCATCCAGGAGATGGTGTTGCCGCACCACAGACGGCGGTAGTCCGGGGAGGCGCGCAGCGGGGTCAGATCGGCGAATATCCGGGAGCGCAGGGGTATTTCGCCCTTTTCGGAGGTTGTTGTAGGGGCCACGCGGCGCAGTAAAGCACGCTCCCGGGACGGACCGTACGGGAGGCCGGGAAGAGGCGCTCTGCGCACCCGCCCCTTACACACCACTCCACGGCCGCCCGGTACAACAGTGACCCCAGCCCCGCTCAGCTGCCCGGTACGCCCGTGGCTCGCAGCCCCGGCTCAGCCACCCGGTACGCCCGTGCTCCGCCGGCCGTGGCCCGCCGGCCCGCTCAGCCGTCCGGAAGTCCGTACACCCGGCGGGCGTTGTCCGCGGCGATCATCGCGCCGACCCGCCGGGCGTCGTCGGCCGACCAGGCTCCGGACGCCGTCCAGTCGCCGAGGACGGCCGCCAGCGCGGTCCGGAAGAGCGCGCTGCCGACCACGTACAGCTCCGGCAGTCCGTAGGCGTCGGTGGAGAAGAGCAGCTTGCCGAAGGGCGCGAGTTCCAGGAACTCGGCGAGCACGGCGGCCGCGCGCGAGCCGGTGTGACTGAGCGTCAGCCCGATGTCGGCATACACGTGCGGGAACACGCTCGCCAGGTAGGCGGCCTGCCGGTGGTACGGGTAGCAGTGCAGCAGGATCAGGTCCGTTCCGGTGTCGGCGGTGGCCCGGACCAGCCCGGTCAGCAGCGCCGGGTCGGCGTGGTCGAGGCGCAGGTCGGGGTCGCCGAAGCCGGTGTGCAGCTGGAGCGGGAGGCCGGTGGCGACGGCCAGTTCGATGAGGTGGCGCAGCAGGACCGGGTCGGTGAGGCGGGGGGTGCCCGCGGCCATCCAGGAGCGGACGGCGGTGTGCACCGCACCGGGCGCGGGCGGCACCGGGTCCAGGGCGAGCCCGTGGCGGTAGGCGGCGACGGACTTGAACGCGACGGCGGTGCGCGCGGCCTCGCGGACGGCGGCGTCGAGGGCGTCGGTGAGCTCCTCGGCGTCCCGGGCAGCGGCCGCGGTGTGCTCGGCCAGCGTCTCCAGCCGTACGACCTCGTAGCCGGTGCCGCCGCCGTCCCCGGCCGTCTCGGCGGGGCCGGTCAGGTCGCCGGGCAGCCCGGTGTCCAGGAGGTAGCTGCCGATGCCGGTGGCGCGCAGCAGCCGGCGCCGGGTCTCGTCCGGGCCCAGGGCGCGGCGGCGGGCCAGATAGCGGTCGGGCGGGCAGTGCGCCGGCAGGCCGAGCAGCGGCGGGCACCAGCGGCGTACCGCGAAACCGGCCTGGGTGTCGAAGAAGGTGGTGCCGGACGCGGGCGGCCGGTCCGATTCGGTGAGGTAGGCGGCGAACGTCCCGGGGGCGGGCTCGTACCGGATCACGCCGTGACAGTGGTGGTCCACCAGCGGCGGCAGACCGTCGTCCGCGCCGGGACCCACTCCCGCGACGTCCGCGGCACTCACCAGCGCCAGCGGGTGGCAGCGGCGATCTCCTCGGCCTCGCTCTCGGCGAAGTGGGCCTCCTCCGCGCGCCGCACCGCCAGCACCGCGCCGTGCAGCACCTCCCCCATCGCCTCGTGCAGCGGGGCCGATTTCTCCAGCCGGTCGGCGGCCTCGGTGAGGGTGGCGGGCAGCCGTACGATGCCGCGCCGGGCCCGCTCGCGGACGCCGAGTACGCCCGGGTCGCCGGTCTGCGGGGCGGGCAGCTGCGCCGCCGTTTCGATGCCGTGCAGTCCGGCGGCGATGACCGTGCCGACGGCGAGATACGGATTGGCGGCGGCGTCGAACGTCTTGACCTCGGCGTGGCCGCCGTCCGGGTCATCGGGGGCGCCGGTGATCAGCCGCAGCGCCGCCTCCCGGTTCTCCACGCCCCAGCACTGGTAGACGCCGGCCCAGCTGGAGGGCTGCAGCCGCAGATAGCTGGCGGGTGAGGGGCAGCCGATGGCGAGCAGGGCGGGCAGGGCGTCGACGAGGCCGCCGAGGAAGGCCACCGCGTCCGGCGCCAGGCCCCATTCGGCGCCGGGGGTCCGGTGCAGGCTCGCCCCGTCGCGGTAGAGGCCGAGGTGGAGGTGGCACCCGTTGCCGACCTGACCGGCGACGAACGACGGGGCGAAGGAGGCACGCAGCCCGTGCCGGGCGGAAACGGCGCGGACGGTCTCACGGACCAGCACCACGTCGTCGGCGGCGCGGACCGGATCGGCGGGGGCGGTGCTGACCTCGAACTGGCCCGGGGCGTACTCGGGGTGGAGCTGGAGGACGTCCAGGCCCTGGACGCCGAGCGCCTCGGTGATGTCCCGGAGGTAGTCGGAGAGTTCGACGACGCGCGTCATGCCGTAGGCGGGGCCCGCGCAGGGGTGATCGAGCGCCTCGTCCGCGCCGTCGGCGGCCGGGCCGTGTCCCGCCGGGGCGCGGGTGACCACCCATTCCGTTTCGAAGCCCATCCGCAGTTGCAGACCGGCCGCGGCGGCCCGCTCCACCATCCGCCGGGCGAACTGCCGCTGGCAGGCGGGGTGCGGCCGGCCGAGCTGGTCGTAGCGGTCCACCGGTGCCCAGGCCCAGCCGGGCTGGGCCGCGAGGACGACGACGCGGTCCAGGTCGGGGAAGAGCCGCAGGTCCCCGTCGGGCCCGCCGACGTGCTCGGATTCGGTGATGTCGTCGTCGGAGGTGAAGACGTCGAAGACGGGCGACATCCCGACGCCGCGTTCCGCGGCCGCCGCGAGCCGCTGCACCGGAACGGCCTTGACGCGGGTGATACCCGCATTGTCCACCCAGGTCAGCGCCACGTTCAGGACGCCTTCCGAGGTCAGTTGCGCCGCCAGCCGGCGGGCTTCCTCGCGCTGTTCCGCAGCCCGCGATCCCATAGAACCGTCCTCACTCGACATTGCCGACCCCTCGGCGCCCGCTGTGCTGACTGCCCGTTGCCGACGCGGCCCGATGCCCGGCCGGTCAGGAGCAGTTGAACTCGCACCATACGCACTTTCCGCTGCCGCGCGGTTCCACACCCCACACATCGGCCAGGCGGTCCACGAGGAGCAGGCCGCGGCCGGAGACACCGGCCTCCCCCGGTTCCCGGCGCCGCGGCAGGCTGCTGGAGTGGTCCTCGACCTCCAGCCGCAGCAGCCGCCCGACGCTGTGCGGCATACGGATGTTGACCACGGCCTCGCCGTCGGTGTGCAGCAGCGCGTTGGTGATCAGCTCATCGGCGACCAGCTCGATCTCCTCGGCCCGCTCGGCCGCGCCCCAGGCGCGTACCGCGGCCCGGATCATGTGCCGCGCGGCCGACAGCCCGTCGGGGTCGGCGGGTGCGATGTGCTGACGGAACCGTCCGACGATGTCGTGCTCCGGGACGCCCAGGCGGCGCAGCAGAAGCAGCGCCATGTCGTCCTCGCCGGTCCGGGCGCCCGCCGATTCGCAGAGCCGGTCGGCGAGTTGCTGGACGTCCTGGGGGCCGTCGCGGACCTCGCGGGCCAACTGCCGCATCCCCTCGTCGAGGTCGGTGCCGGGCCGTTCGACGATGCCGTCGGTGCACAGCAGGAGGGTGTCGCCCGGGGCGAGCTGGACGGTGGTGACCGGATAGTCGAGCCGGCGGAATTCGGAGGCGATGCCGAGCGGCAGGCCGCCGGCCACCGGCAGTCTGCGGCAGATGCCCTCGGCGTGCCGCAGCAGCGGGTCGATGTGGCCGGCCCGGACGATCCGGGCCGCGCCGGTGCTCAGGTCCGCGTCGACATAGGTGCAGGTGGCGAAGCGGTCGGTGTCGAGCTCGTTGAGGAAGGCGGAGGCGCGGGCCATGACGGTGGCCGGGGCGTGTCCTTCGGCCGCGTAGGCGCGCAGCACGATCCGCAGCTGGCCCATCAGCGCCGCTGCCTGGGTGTCATGGCCCTGGACGTCGCCGATGACGGCGCCGACCCGGCCGTCGGGCAGCGGAATGACGTCGTACCAGTCGCCGCCGATGTCCCGGCCCATCCGCGCGGAACGGTAGCGGACGGCGATCTGTGCGTGGGCGACGCCGGGGATCCGGCGGGGCAGCATGGCCTGCTGGAGGCCCGCGGCGAGATCGTGTTCCTGGTCGTAGAGCATGGCGCGGGCCAGGCTCTGCGCGATGCTGCTGCCCAGCGCGAGCAGGACGCTGCGTTCCTGGTCGCGGAAGTCGCTCTCGCGCTCGAAGAACAGGCCGATCACACCGATCGGACGGCCCTGGGCGATCAGCGGCAGATAGGCGGCGGAGTTGACGTTCAGCGGCTCGATGGCCGGCCACAGCCGCGGCCAGCCGCGCCGGAACTCCGCGCGGCTGGACACGTACCGCGGGGTGAGCGTGCGCACCACCTCGCTCATCGGGAATTCGTCCCCCACCCGCGTGTATTCGAGGTCCGGTACGAAGCTGCCCGCCTTGCCCTCGGAGATCAGCCGGATACGGCCCGCCTCGACGAGGCCGAGTATCACGTTCTCCGCACCGAGCCGGCTCAGCCCCTGCTCGTCGGCGAGCACGGCGATCACGTCACCGACCGTTCTGGCGTGTGCCAGGGCGGCGGTGGTGCGCTCGACGACGCTGGTGTGCCGGCGGCGTTCCTCATCGACGGCGAGCCGCTCCGCCGCGTGGGTGTACTCCTGGCTGGCGTCGCGGACCACCCCGATGATGCGGCGGGGCCGGCCTCGGCCGTCCCGCCGGATGCTGCCCTGGCTGTGGGTCCAGCGCAGCTCGCCGTCGCGCATGCGGACCCGGAAGTACGCGCCGTAGGAGTCGCTGCCGTCCTTGAGCGCCCGGGCGACCAGGGCGTCCAGACGGGCCGCTTCGTGGGAGGGGAGGCGACACCTGAGGGTCTCCGGACGGTCGTCGTAGTCCGCCGGGAGCATGTCGAACACCTCGAGGGCGGGCGCATCCATGTGCATCAGCCCGCTGTCGAGGTCCCAGTCGAAGCCACCCATGCCGTTGAGGGCCAGGGTCAGGTCCGGGTGGGCGGGCCAGTCGTCCGGCACCGACATGGCGGGCAGCTTCGCTCCCCGGTCAGCCATGACGTCACTTTGCCACATTCACCCTGATTGCGGGGTGTCCAGGCGATTCCCCACCGCAGGGCCCCGGCGCCGCGGAACGGCACCGGCGGCCCTCGGGCGCGTCCCGCCCCCGCATGCCGCACGGGAGCGCCACCGCACCGGCCGCGGGCCGGTGCCATCCTGGAAGACGGCCCCGCCACCGTTCCGGCAAGGAGACAGACCATGCACCCCACCACGCGCACGACTCACGGCCACCACATCGACATCACCCAGGGCAGCGAGCACGTCCGCGTGGAGGTCGACGGCCGGCTGATCGCCGAGAGCAACCGCCCGCTCCTGCTCTCGGAGACCGGCTACCCGGTGCGCTACTACTTCCCGCCCGAGGACGTACGGACCGAGCTGCTGGTCCCCTCCGACACGCACACCGTGTGCCCCTTCAAGGGCACGGCCTCCTACTGGTCGCTGCCCGGCGGCCCGGACGACCTCGTGTGGGCCTACCCCGAGCCGCACGACCAGGTCGCCCCGATCAAAGATCATTTCTGCTTCTACGAGGTCGAGCGGGACTGACACCGGCCCGCCCGACCCCGCACAATCGAAGCGTGAACGACGCGGACAAGACACCCGACGCACCCGGCCCGCCCTCGTCCCGGACGTCCGGTCCCCCGTGGCCGGTCCCGGAGGGCGGCGATCCGGCCTGCTGGCTGGACCAGGTGTGTGCGGCCTGCGGCCGGATCCGCGAACGGCCCGGCGGTGAGGTCTGCGAGCACTGCGGCGCCGCGACGACGGACGGCGCAGCGGCGGACCGGGCGGGCGGGGACGAGGGAGACGCGGCCCGGGGCGGCGGCGACCCGGGCCGGAACGACGGGGCCGGAGCCCGCGGCACTCCCCCGCTGCGGGCCGCGGCGCTCCGCCGGGACCGCGACGAGGAGGGGCGGGCCCGCAGCGCCCGCCCCCGCGACGGACTCGGCCGCCCGCTCCCCTACGGCTCCCCCGGAGTGGCGCGGCAGCCCGAGGGTGTGGCGCGGACACCCGCGCAAGCGCTGGCCGAGGCCCAGCGGCTGCTCGACGACGGCATGCCGTTCCATGCCCATGAGGTGCTGGAGGACGCCTGGAAGGCGGCGCCGGAGGAGGAGCGCGAGCTGTGGCGCGGACTCGCCCAGCTCGCGGTGGGTCTCACCCATGCGGCACGCGGCAATGCCGTGGGCGGCACGGCCCTGCTCGACCGGGGGACGTCGGCCCTCGCCCCGTATGCGGACGCGGCCCCTTACGGGATCGACATCGCGGGGCTCATCGCCTGGTCCCGGGAGCTGACCGGACGTCTGGCCGGCTCCGGGGCCGTACCGGCGGCCGAGACCGCGCCCCGGCTCCGGACCACCGGTGACACGGCCGAAAACCGCCCCACCCCCGAGGGGTGAGAGAGGGCTCCGTGGGGACAGACGGAGCCCTCCTGCCGGCCGCACGGCACCGCCGGCACCGCGCGCCGGCCGTGGACCGCACCGGCCGCCGGCCTACGCCGTGCCGCGCCCCGCTCCGCCCCGGCCGCGCGCCTGCCGCCAGCGGGTGAGCAGGGCACCCAGCCCGATCGCCGCGACGCCGGCGCCGCCCGCCCCCAGGACCAGGGCCGAGCGCCAGGCGGAACCGCCGCGGGCCGCGGCCCCGGTCGCCTCGGCTGCCACCGGACCGGGCCGGGCGCCACCGTCGTAGGAGGCGCTCACGGCGTGCAGGGTGCCCACCGGCTGGGCCTTGCCCTCGGCGTCGAAGCCCCAGTCCAGCAGCGAACCGGCCTCCTTGTAGACCCCGTTGGCCTGCGACGACTGCGGGTTCATGACGGTGACCAGCAAGGTGCGGCCGTTCCGGCGGGCGGCGGCGATCAGGGTGTTGCCGGCCTTGGAGGTGTAGCCGTTCTTCACGCCGATGATGCCGGGGTACCGGGACAGCCCGTGCGAGCCGACCAGCATGCGGTTGGTGTTCTCGATCCGGGTGGTGCCGCCGGCGCCGGGGAACTGGGCACTGGGGGTGGCGCAGTAGCGGGCGAAGTCGGCGTTGGTGAGCCCGGCGCGGGCGAAGATGGTCAGGTCGTACGCAGAGGACACCTGGCCGGGCGCGTCATAACCGTCCGGGGACTTGACGGTGGTGTCGCGCGCGCCGAGCCTGCGGGCGGTCTGCTGCATCTCGCGCGCGGTGGTCTGCCAGCCGCCGTTCATCGACGCCAGTACGTGCACCGCGTCGTTGCCGGAGCGGAGGAAGACCCCGCGCCACAGGTCGGCGACGGTGTAGCTGCGGCCCTGCCGGATGCCGACGACGCTGCTGCCGGCCCCGACGCCCGCGAGGTCCGCGGAGCTGACCTGGCGCACGGAGCCGCCCGGGAACTTCGGCAGGACGGTGACCGCGAACAGCGTCTTGAGTGTGCTGGCCGGGGCGAGCTTGCGGTGCGCGCTCTTCGCGGCCAGCACATTGCCGGTGTCCGCGTCGGCCACCATCCAGGACAGTGCGGACAGCCCGCCGGGCAGCCGCGGTATGCCGGGGGCCGTGACCGCCTGCACCCCGGCATCGGCCGCGCCGGCCTGACGGGCCGTCGCTCCGTCCGCCGCGGCCGGTATGCACGTCAGTGAGACCCCGGTGAGGGCGATCGCTGCCGTCGCCGCTGCCATCTTGGACATCCGCGCGTGAAGTGCCATGTCGTCACGCTATGGAGCGGGACGGCAACCCGCAGCACAGTTGAGCCAGACGGGCCATCGTGCCGCCGCCCGCCCGGTGTATCGCACCTGCAATGGGTGCAAAGAAAGGCCCGCCCGGTGCGACGGGGGATGCACACCGGGCGGGCTCAGACACCTTTCTACCGCATGAGCGAACGGTTACGCCTCAAAAACTTGTTCGCTCGCCGTTTCCCAGGCAACGGGCAGCGAAATCAGGCCACGCGACCGGAGGGTCCTGCGGTGCCGCAGTTCACCACGTGGAACGTCCAGTCGCAGCGCCGGGAAGCGACCGAGGAGCGCTTCGAGCGCGATCACCGCCTCCATCCGGGCGAGTGGCGCGCCGAGGCAGTAGTGGATGCCGTGCCCCATCGCGAGGTGCCCGGAGAGGTCCCGGCCGCGGTCCAGCACGTCCGGGGCGGGGAAACGCGCGGGGTCGCGGTTCGCGGACGCGATCGACAGCAGCACGCTGTCCCCGGCCGGGATCCGTACGCCGCCGATCTCCAGGTCCTGTGTGGGGAAACGGCGGATCGCCAGCGGACCCGGGCCGTCGTAGCGGAGGAACTCCTCCACGGCCGCCGGGAGTTCGGCTGGATTCTGCTGCAACTGACGGAGTATGTCCGGGTGGTCGAGCAGGGCGAGCACGGCATTGCCGATGAGGTGGACGGTGTTCTCGTACCCGGCGAAGAGAATCAGGAAGGCGAGCGAGGTCAGTTCGTCCTCGGTGAGCCGGTCGCTCCCGTCGGCGGCGGGCGCGTCGTCGCGGACCGCGATCAGGTCCGAGAGCAGATCGTCGCCCGGCTCGGCGCGCTTGGCCGCGATCAGACCGGTGTAGAACTCCAGCATCGCCCCGATCGCCTGCTTCATCCCCTCCGGCCGGCTCGGGTCGGGCGTGAGCAGCGCGTCCGACCAGGCCAGGAAGTCCCGCCGGTCGCACTGCGGGATCCCGAGCAGATCGCAGATCACGGTGATCGGCAACGGCCCCGCGTAGTCGGCGATCAGGTCCGCACGGCCGCGCTCGGCCATCGCGTCCAGCAGGTCGTCGGCGACCCGCCGTACGGGCGCCCGCAGCGTCTCGACCCGGCCCGGAGTGAAGGCCTTGACCACCAGGCGGCGGACGCGGGCGTGGTCCGGCGGATCCATGTTCAGCAGATTGGCGTCCAGCGCGGGCGGCAGCGCGAAACCGCGGTAACCGCCGGGCCCGGCATGGCGTCTGTCCAGGGAGAGCCGGGGGTCGGCGAGCGCGCTGCGGACGTCGTCATAGCGGGTGACCAGCCAGGCGGGGCTTCCGTCGGCGCCGGTGATCCGGTGCACCGGGCCGGCCTCGCGCAGTGCGGCGTAGGCGGCGTACGGATCATCGAGGAGCGGCGTCACGTCCAGGGGGGCGTCGGGGCCGGAGGCGGTGTTCTGCATGGGCCCGACTCTAGGGCGTGACCGCGGTCCGGCCCTGCGTAGTCCGCCGTCCGGCAACACCGCAGAGGGTGACAACACCGGCGAGGGCGGCACCGGTTCGGGGACCGGTGCCGCCTCGGTGGTTCGGGCGGCCCGGACCCCCGTCCCGGGCCACCCCGTCTCAAGGGTGTTCCTCAGTTGCGTGCCACCGCGCTGCGCTGGCGCAGCTCGGTGAGCACCGTGTCGATCAGCGGCGAGTGGTAGACATCCGCCACCAGGGCCAAGTGCTCGTACTCCGCGGTGAGTTCGGCCGGCTCGCTGCCGCTGGAGACCACCACGCTGTCCGCCCCGTGGTCGGGAACATGACCGACCGCACGGTTCTCCAGACCGCGGCGGAGCGCGGCGGCCTCCGCAACGGCCGCCAGCTGCCGGTCGTCCAGGGCGACCGCGCGGGCCCGCTCCCGTGCGATGTCCACGGCGTCGGACTCCACATGGCGCCGGATACCGCGCTGGACGTCCCGGATCTCGGCCATCTGCCGGTTGGCCCGCCACTCCAGATCGGCGAACGGCCATCGCACGGACCACGCCGAGGTCTCCATCGTCACCTCCGGGGTCTGCGCGGTGACGGTCCGCCAGAGCGGGGAGAGGCGGCGCAGCCGGCGCCAGGCGGCGACCCGCGGGCCGGCCGCCGGCAGCGCGAACCCGGCGAGGACCATGAGCGCCGCGACCGAGGCGCTGAGCGGGGCCACGCCGTTGGAGAGCCACAGCGCCGGGTGGCCCGCCCAGGACAGCGCGAACCCGATGACCTTGCACGCGCAGTACGCAAGGCCCAGCCAGCAGCCCGCGGCCAGCACCCGCAGACCGCGCGCCAGGTACGTGCCGCCGAGCCGGGCGGCGTAGCGCGGGCACAGCGTCCCCAGGGCTCCCGAGGCGAAGCCGAAAATGGCCAGGTACAGCACCAGGAATGTCATGACGCCAGGAGAGTCGGTGTACGCGGTGCTGAAGTCGCGGGGGTGCTCGACGGCGTCCGGCCGGCCGACCGCGAACCCGGCGATCGCCACCGCCCAGAGCACCGCCACACCCCCGACGGCGACGCGCGCCCCCTTCCGCGCACGGGCTCTCCCGGCCGCCCCCTCCCCCGCCGTCCAGCGCAGCAGCAACACCAGTGCACCCGCGGCGAACACCACGACGGAGGAGTAGAGGAACACCATCGCGAGGTTCGCCACACCGGCCAGCCGGTCGAAGGCGCGGTAGAGGCTGGGCGCGGAGAAGAGGAAGACCGTCGCCACCCCGCCGGTCATCACGCAGGCCAGCCCCAGGTCCGCGTTGCTGCGGTCACGGAACCAGGCGACGGACTTGTAGCCGACGATCAGCCAGGCGGCCAGGCCGAACGACAGATAGATGACATCAAACACGCGAGCCCCCGTCCGCATCCGCACCGGCGCCACCGGACGCCGCGCCGCCGGCCGGGGCCCCCTGCTGACGCCGGATGTGCTGGAGGGCGGGCCCGAGCGCCGCCGCCAGCTCGGCCGCCTGCCCCTCCAAGGGGAGTTCCCGCTCGGCCGCGGACGGGGCCACCCGCTCCATCAGCAGCGTGCCGAGCACCTCGGTCTCCCGCTCGGCGAGGTTGTCGTAGCCGTGGTGCCGGGCGAATCCCATGGTCAGGCCCATCCGCCGCATGGCGGTGGCGACATCGACGGACGGCGTCCACAGCTTCAGCGCGTCCTCGGTGACCGTGGGATCCTGGGCGTGTCCCAGCAGGAGATGGCTCAGTTCGTGCAGCACGATGTGTGCCTGGTGCCACGGCGAGGTCTTGAGCTCGTAGAAGACCCAGTAGCCGTCGTCGGTGACGGCCGTCATGCCGGAGACCACCCCGCCCAGGCTCATCGGTACGAGATGGACGGGCCGCGCCACACGCGCGGCGACGACGTCACACATCCCGCGCAGATCGATTGCGGCGGGCAGCGCCAGCTCCTTGATCAGCTGCTTGCACCGCCTGCGCATCTGCCCCACTCGCATGCTCGTCCCGTCCTCGTGTCCGGCCCGCTGCCAGGTGGCGAAGATCTGGCCGCGCTCGGCGGTCCGTGTCGAATCACTCACCGCGCCGCTCACCGCCCTGCTCCGGCGGATCGACCGGCAGATTCATCT
Organism: Streptomyces sp. TM32; assembly: GCF_004122755.1. NCBI lineage: Bacteria > Bacillati > Actinomycetota > Actinomycetes > Kitasatosporales > Streptomycetaceae > Streptomyces > Streptomyces sp. TM32. The sequence goes on along the minus strand of NZ_SDIG01000103.1, from coordinate 10,341 downwards.
GCTCCCGGAACTGGCAGATGATCGTCGTCAGGCTGTCCTGCACCTCCGGCGGCAGCCCCACGGAGCGCAGCGCGATGGCGCGCACCCGCTGGTCCCGCATGGCGGCGAGGAAGCGCACCTCCTCCTCCACCCGCGCGGCCTGCGGCTGCGAGAGGTCCCCCAGCAGATAACCCACCGGCACCGCGAAGAACTTGGCCAGCGCGCGCAGCAGTTCCGGACTCGGGTTCGTACGCCGGCTGTTGCGCAGCATCGACAGATACTGCTCGGTCACCTTGACCCCGCCGTACTCCTCCGCTCCCCCGCTGATCTCCTCGGCGACGAAGGCGTTGGTGTACGGGGCACCCGGCGGATGCATGTTCGCGAAGAGATGGTTGAGCCGCTCCGCGAGCGCGCTGCCCGCCTCCTTGGACCGGCCGTCGCCCCCCACGCTCATGCCCACCGTCCCCCCATCGATCGAGCCCAACGAACAGTTAAGGCGCTGAAATTACGTCTCTCATCCTGTCATGCCAGGAACGCGGTGCACCAGTCCACTTACGGACAGTAGGGACCGGCCGACTTAACCGGGAGTTGAGTGGCGACGTGGTCACACAGAGCGTGAGCAACGCCTGCCGTCCGGCCGCCCCGCCGGCCCTCCGCCGGCATCTCTCCCACAACGCGGCATCACGATCAGGGGGTTGATACGCGCTCTTCTCCCCCGCGCGGCAACTGGAGGCGAAAGGGGAGGAGTTGGCGGCTCACGCAGGATCCGTGAACCTCCGGGCGGCCACGGGCCGGCACACCCCGACCCCTCAGGGCGGGCCGGCGCAGCCCGGCACCCCTCAGGAGGGCCCGGCACCAGCACCGAGCAGACGGCCGCAGGGCCGCGGACGCCAACAGCTCGCCACGCCCGGACGCACCGGACGGGCGGCACGCCGCGGAAGCACACGCAGGCTCGGCACCGCTCCCCGCAAGAGAGCGAGGCCTACCCGCAGGACAGCGGTCTCCCACGAGACACGGGCCCCCGCAACGCAACGGGCGCACATGCAAAAGAGGCCGTCCCCGAAAGGAAACGACCTCCGACCTGCACAAAAGCAAGTCGGGACGACAGGATTTGAACCTGCGACCCCTTGACCCCCAGTCAAGTGCGCTACCAAGCTGCGCCACGTCCCGGTGCCCGTTCTGGCCGGGTTGTCCCGGCTGACCGCGCACGAGAACAATACCGCATGTCAGAGGGTGGGTGCTGCCATTGCGTGGCGCACGGCCCCACCTGCCGGGTCGGCGGGATGAGTATCTGTACTCATGCGCCGCTGTCACCGCGCCGCCACGCTACGCGCATGACTACTCCATCGATTCAGCGGCCGACGACCACGGCCTTCTTCGTGCAGTCCGCGATCTCGTTCGGACTGTCTCTGGCGGCGCTCATGATCGGGATCACCAGGCTGCCGGTGGGCCCCTGGGAGCGCGGGTTCCTCGCCCTCGGGCTGATCTTCGTGGTGTCCTCGGCGTTCACGCTGGCCAAGTGCGTACGCGACCGCCAGGAGGTCGCGGAGGTGACGAACCGGGTGGACAAGGCCCGGATCGACAAGATCCTCATCGAGCAGGACGTCTTCCATCCGGGGAAGGTCTGACGCCGACCGCCCCGGGGCACGGATCCCCGGTCCGTGGCCCGACGCTTGGCCTGAAGCGCGCTTGACGTTGCTGCGGCGCGGTGGCGGGGGCCGCCGGGCCGGCCCCCGCGCCCGGCGGTACGGTGCCTCAGATCCGCTTGTCCAGCCACGCCAGGAGATCCTCCTGGACCTCGTCGCGGTTGGTCTCGTTGAGGATCTCGTGGCGGGCGTCCGGATAGGCCTGCCAGGTCAGATCGCGGGTGCCGAGATAGCGGAAGTCCTCCAGGAGTTCGTGGACCAGGGTCATCCCCTGATGACAGGGGTCCAGGGCTCCGACGGCGACATGGACGGGCAGTCCGCGCGGGATGCGGGCCAGATTGTCCGGGTCGTTGATCTTGCGGATGGCGCGTACCCAGTCGAGGGCGAGCCCGGCGCAGAACGGGAAGCCGCAGTCCTCGTCGGCGACGTAGGCGTCCACAGCTGCGGTGTCGCGGGAGAGCCATTCGTAGCCGGTGCGGTGGGTGAACGCGTCGTTGAAGGAGCGGAAGGTGCGCGGGATGAAGGCCGACAGTGCGCCGCGGCCGCGCTCGGCGGCCTCCGCCTCCAGTGCGGTGACGGCGCCCTCGATGTCCAGGCCGGGCAGGGTCCGGAAGGTGCCGGTGAGGATCAGTCCGGCGAGGTCGGCGCCGTACTCCTGGGCGTAGTCGCGGGCCAGCAGCGAGCCCATGCTGTGGCCGAGCAGCACCAGCGGGACACCGGGGTGGGCGGCGGCCGCGTGGTCACCGATGCCCTTGAGGTCGCCGACGATCGCCCGCCAGGCGTCCTCGCCGACCACACCGCGGCCGCCGGTGGAGGCGGCGGTGGCGCCGTGGCCCCGGTGGTCGGAGGCGAGGACGCCATAGCCGTGGCAGGCCAGGAAGCGGGCGAAGCGGTCATAGCGCCTGCCGTGTTCGGCGGCGCCGTGGGCGATCTGGACGAGGGCGCGCGGGTGGCCGGATTCCGGGAGCCAGGTGTAGGTGGCGATACGGGCGCCGTCCGGAGCCTGGTGGACATCTGACTGCATGGCCTGCATGGCGTCGTCTCCTGAGTGCCGGGGCGGTGGCTGACGAGTCGTCGGCGTCCACTCTTCCGCGCCGGGACGTGGGGCGCCACGGGGCGCGCGTGGCGGAGTTGGCCCGTCCGCTGTGGTGCGTGACACGATCAGCCGGCTGTTTCCCGGCCCTGCGCCTCAACCCCCTGTCACAGGAGGATCGTTGGACACCGCAGACCCTTCCGAGAACTCCCCCCGTCCCCCCTCGCCGCTGTCCCGCCGCAGATTTCTGCAGGGCACCGCCTCGGCCGCCGCGGTGGCGGGACTGACCGGGCTCCACGCCCCCGGAGCGGCGGCGCAGGGCGCCGGAGCGTCCGGCGCCGCGCTGTCCTTCACGGCCGCCACCAATGGCGCGGCCTCGCTCGCCCCGACCGGTGACCGGTTGATCGCCGAGGTCCAGAACGTCCTGTGGTCGGTGCCGCGGGCCGGCGGCGAGGCGGTCGCGCTGACTCCGGCCGATCTGGAGCCCACTCGTCCGGTGCACTCGCCAGACGGCCGCACGATCGCCGTCTGTGCCTACCGGGGCGGCAGCTTCCATCTGTGGACACTCGGTACGGACGGCTCCGGCCTGCGGCAGCTGACCGACGGCCCGTGGGACGACCGCGGCCCCGCCTGGTCCCCCGACGGGACCCGGCTCGCCTTCGCCTCGGAACGGGGCGGCGACGCGGTGACCGGCAGCCCGTACCGGTTATGGGTGCTGGAGGTACGCACCGGACGGCTGGCCCGGGTCACCGGGCTGCCCGGCCAGGACGGGCCCCATCAGGACGGCGCCTGGGAGGACTTCGACCCCTGCTGGTCCCCGGACGGCTCGCGGCTGGTGTTCGTCCGCGGGCGGGTGGCGGGCGCGGCGCTGGTGTCCCGTACGGTCGCCTCCGTGCCGGCCGACGGGCGGGGCGCGGTGCGCACCGAGTACACCGAGACCGCGGCCGCCCAGGTGCTGGCGCCGGCTCTGTCCCCGGCGGGGCGGCCGGCGCATCTGCGGACCACGGACTACCCGGGGCCGACCTGCACCCTGGTGGTGGACGGCGTGCCGGTCGCGGTCGACGGCGACGTGGAGCCGGTGCCGCCGCGCTGGGTCTCGGGCGAGGAACTGCTGCTGACGGTCGGCGGGCAGTTCCGGATCGTCCGGGCCGACGCTCCCCGGCGAAGCGAGCACATCCCGTTCACCGCGCGGCTTCCGCTGGACCGCCCCGGCTACCGCGTCAAGGACTACGGCTTCGAACGGACGGCGCGGGGCCCGGTGCGCGGGGTCCATCTGCCGGCCCTCTCCCCCGACGGCCGCCGGGTCGCCTTCGGTGCGCTCAACTCCCTGTGGATCGCGCCCACTTCGGGCTCCGGTGCGCCGCGCCGGGTGGTCCGGGCCGATGCCACCCGGTACGTCTCGGCGCCGAGCTGGTCCCGCGACGGGCGGGCGCTGCTCTATACGGACGACCGGGACGGGCTGTTCGCGGTGCGCCGCCGGGATCTCGCCTCGGGCACGGAGACGGTGCTGGCCACCGGCGGCCGGGTGCTGCCCGCGCTGTCGCCGGACGGCGGGCGGCTGGCCGCGCTGGACATGTCGGGGAACCTCGTCGTACGGACCCTGTCCGACGGCACGGAGAAGGTGCTGGCCGCACCGCTGGGCGCCGGCGGGCTGCCCGGCCGACCCAGCTGGTCCCCCGACGGGCGCCATCTGGCCTACTGCGACCGCAACCGCCTCAACCGCCGATTCCGCGAGGGCTACAACCTCATCCGGGTCCTCGACGCCGAGACCGGGAAGGAGCGGCGGTATGCGGTCGCCGAGCATCTCTCGATCGCCGACCGCCATGACTCCGGGCCCGTGTGGTCGCCCGACGGGCGCTGGATGGCGGTGATCGCCGAGTCCGCGCTGTGGGTGCTGCCGGTGCGCCCGGACGGGACGCCGGACGGTGCGCCGCGGCGGCTGACCGACGAGAGCGCCGACCATCCGTCGTGGTCCGGCGACTCCGGCACGCTCCTCTATCTCTCTGCCGGGAAACTGCGGCTGACCGGCGTGTCCGGCGGTGCGGCGCGGACCGTTCCGCTGTCCCTCACCCGGCGCCCCGCGCGCGCCCGGGACACCGTCGTCCACGCGGGCCGGTTCTGGGAGGGCACCGGGGACGAGGTGCGCTCCGATGTCGATGTGGTGGTGCGGGACGGGCGGATCACCGCCGTGGAACCACACCGTCCGGGCCGGGCCGGGGCGGCCCGCCGGGTGGACGCCTCCGGGCAGACCGTGCTCCCCGGCCTGTGGGATGCGCACACCCATCCGTGGCAGACGACGTACGGCGGACGGCAGACCGCGCTGCAGCTCGCCTACGGCATCACCACCGCGGTCTCCTGCGGCGGCTTCTCCTATGAACAGGCCCGCATCAGGGAGGCCGTGGCGGACGGTGCGCTCACCGGGCCGCGGCTGCTGACCTGCGGAGAGCTGCTGGACGGCGGCCGGGTCGCCTACAGCATGGGCCGGGCACACCGCACCCGCGAGGGGCTGCGCCGCTCGCTGGAGCGCGGCGCGGCACTGGACTGGGATTTCGTCAAGACGTACGTCCGGGCGCCGGGCTGGGTGATGGCGGAGGCCGCGCGCTTCGCGCATGAGCGGCTCCACGTCCGCTGCGGGAGCCATCTGCTCACCCCGGGCGTCCAGCTCGGACAGGACCTGACGACCCATCTCCAGGCCACCCAACGGCTGGAGTTCGGACATGCCGTGTCCGGCTCCGGGCACGCCTACCAGGACGTCGAGGAGGTCTACACCGGCACCGACTTCCACCTGCTGGCCACGCCGTTCTCGGCGGGCGCCCTGCTCGGTGACGATCCGGCGCTGGCCGACGACGCGCGGGTGGCGAGGCTGATGCCGCCCTGGGACACCGCGGTCGTACGGGAGAACGCCGGGCACCGCCCCACCCCCGCCCAACTGGCCGACATCGGGACCGAGGTCTCCCTCTACCGAAGGGTGCTGGACGGCGGCGGGCTGGTCGCGCTGGGGACCGACCAGCCGCTGGTGCCGGTCGGGCTGGGCCTGCATCTGTGCCTGCGGGCGCTGCACCGCGGCGGTCTCGGCGTGAGTCGGACGCTGCGCACCGCGACCGCCCTGCCCGCCCGGGTGTTCGGCGCGGAGCGGGACCTGGGGACGCTGGAGGTCGGCAAGCTCGGCGACATGACGGTGGTGGACGGCGATCCGTTCGAGGACTTCGACTCGCTGGTGCGGACCTCGGCGGTGCTGCGCGGCGGACGGCTCGTCGAGCAGCGGGAGCTGATCGACTCCTTCCCGGCGCCCGCCGACCGGTCGCTGCGGGCCGGTGGCGCCGACTGGCTGGAGGTGGGGCGGCAGCAGCGCCGTGAGTCCTGCTGCGACGTCGCGCACTGAGCCACGGCTACCGCACCGGGAGAGGCCGGGGAGGCGGGGGGTGGCGCGGTTCCGGAGCCCCCGGAACCGCGCCACGGACCCCGTCGAACAAGGGGTGGTGCGCACCTTCTGTGCGCTTCAACTCTTCGTCCCAATGCCACCAGTTGATGTTTCATGCGTCCGGGACTAGGTATGCCAACGGGTATTGCACGGGGTAAGCGACAGCTCACGTTCCGGAACGTTCACTGCAGACGGCGCCGCCGGTGCCGTCCCGAGGCGGGGTGCGGCCAGCACGGAGAAGATCGCGGAGGAGGGGCTCGTCTTGCACGGCTATTTCACGGACCAGAGACACGAGGCGCTCCGCAACCGGGTGCGGGACTTCGCCGAAAGGGAGGTCCGCCCACGGATTGCGGAGATGGAGGAGAACCGTTCCGTTTGCCGTGATCTCTCTCGTCTGATCGCCCGTCAGGGGTGGATAGGCGCCACCGTGCACCGCGCCTACGGCGGAATGGGAGCCGGGCACGTCGCCAAGACCCTCATCATCGAGGAGCTCTCCCGGGTGAGCGCCGCGATGGGCGCCATGGTGCAGGCGTCGCAGCTGGGCGTGGCGAAGATCGTCCACTTCGGCAGCGAGGAGCAGAAGAAGACCTGGCTGCCCGCGATAGCCTCCGGCGACTGCCTGCCGACCATTGCCGTCACCGAACCGCAGTGCGGCAGCCATGTGCTGGGCATGGCCTCCACCGCGGTCCGCGACGGCGACGACTACCTCCTCAACGGCCGGAAGAGCTACGTCGGCAACAGCCACGTCGGCGATCTGCACGGCGTGGTCGTCCGCACCGGCGAGGGCTCCAGGGGCCTGTCGGCCTTTCTCGTCGAGTCCGACAGCCCCGGCTTCCGGGTCGGGGAGCAGCAGCCCACGATGGGACTGCACGGCTTCAGCTTCGGTGAGCTGTTCTTCGACAACTGCCGGGTACCGGCCGCGAATCTGCTGGGCCGGGAGGGCGACGGACTGTCGGTCGCCTACTCCTCCAGCGTGCTCTACGGACGCCCGAATCTGACCGCCGTGTCCCTGGGGATCCATCAGGCGGTGCTGGACGAGACGACGGCGTTCTGCGCCCAGCGACAGCGCTACGGCAAGGCCCTGGCCGATCTGAGCACCATCAAGCTCAAGCTCGGACGGATCCAGTCGCGGCTGCTGCTGGCCCGTCTCTCGGCCTACCACGCAGTGCATCTGCTGGACCAAGGGCAGCCCTGTGACGCGGAGTTGATGAACGCCAAGCTGGTCAATGTGGAGTCGGCACTGGAGTCGGCGCGCGACGCGATGGACATCCATGCCGCGTGCGGACTGTTCACCGACCGGCCGATCGAGCGCTTTCTGCGGGACGCCCATCACATCTTCGCGCCGGCCGGCACCTCCGACATCCAGCTGCTGCGCCTGGGTGAGCTGGCCCTGGGCCGGGCGCAGGGCGAGTGGTCCAGCCGCCTGGCGGATCTGCTGAAGCTGGAGCCCTCGGAATGGCCGGAGGACGACGCCGCCGCCCCCACCCCGGCCCCGGTGCCGGGTGAGGACACCGCAGCCACGGTGCCGGGCCAGCGCACCGGAGGGTCGCACCGGCGCCCGTGGTGCACCGGACTGAAGTGAGCGGCCGGCCGCGTCCCCGAGCCGCGGCCACCGGCCCGGAGGCCGCCCATGCGGCGGCCCCGGGCCGGCCGTCCGGCCATGGGCCGTACGCCGGGCTCCGGGGCCGGGACCGGTCGCGTCAGGGCGCGTCGCTGTGCTGCTTCTCCATGCTGTGGATCTGCTCGACGAGTTCGGCCGCCATCGACTTGATGGTCTCCAGCCCCTCCCGCCCCCAGGGGCGCGGTTCGAGGTCCACGACGCAGACGGTGCCCAGCGCCGTCCCCGTACGGTCGATCAGCGGCGCGCCGAGGTAGGAGCGGATGCCGATCTCGTCGACGACGGGGTTGCCGGCGAACCGCGGATAGTCACAGACGTCCTCCAGCACCAGGGCCTTGCGGCGGACGATGACATGCGGGCAGTAGCCGTGGTCCCGGTCCATCACCCGGCCCGGCTGGGCACTGGCGGGCGCCGGCCCCAGCTCGACGGCCCGGTCCTGGTCGGGCGTGTAGAGCCCGGCGAAGTACTGCCGTCGCTCGTCGATGAAGTTGACCATCGAGTACGGCGCCCGGGTGGTCCGGGCGAGCTTGCGGGCGAACTCGTCGAACGCGGGCAGCGGGGATTCGCCGATCCCCAGGGCGCGCAGCCGGGCCACCCGGGCGGGGGCCTCGTCGTCCTGCGGGGTGAGCAGCAGATGCCGCGTCGGGTCGTAGGAGACGTACGGGACGCGGGAGGCGGGGGGCTTCATGGCAGCTCCGGGGTCGCGGCGAGGGCGGGGGTGAGCAGATGCTGGACGAGCGCTACCAGGACGCGGGTCGCCGAGCTGCTTTGTCGGGCGTCGCAGAGCACGACGGGGATGTCCGGGGAGAGGTCCATGGCGCTGCGGACCTCGTCCGGTGCGTAGTGGTAGGAACCGTCGAACTCGTTGACGGCGACGATGAAGCGGATCCCGCGCCGTTCGAAGAAGTCGACGGCGCCGAAGCACTGGTCCAGCCGTCGGGTGTCGGCGAGGATCACCGCGCCGAGCGCGCCGTTGGACAGTTCGTCCCACATGAACCAGAAGCGCTGCTGCCCCGGCGTCCCGAAGAGGTAGAGCAGATGCGCCGGGCTGAGGGTGATCCGGCCGAAGTCCATGGCGACGGTGGTGGTGCTCTTGTTCTCGACGCCCGCCAGATCGTCCGTGCCGACGCTGATCTGGGTGAGGAGCTCTTCCGTACTGAGCGGCTCGATCTCGCTCACCGCTCCGACGAAGGTGGTCTTGCCGACGCCGAAGCCGCCCGCGACCAGGATCTTGAGCGCGGTGGGGAAGCCATCGGTGGCGGGATCCCCCAGGACAGGGGGGTCACAGTCGTTTGCGAAGTCCATTCAACACCGCCTCCAACAGGGCACGGTCGGTACGGGACGCGGGCCCTGCCGAAACGGCTGCGGGAGCCCGCGCGGTGAGTGCCCCGCAGTCGACGAGGTCGGCGAGGAGCACCTTGGTGACCACGGCGGGCAGCCGTATGTGGGCGGCGATCTCGGCCACGGAGACCGGGCCGCCGCACAGGCCCAGCACCTGGGCGTAGTCGGGGCCCTGGCAGGAGACGGGCCGACGGCCGGTGGCCATCACCATCGTCAGCAGGTCGAAGTGCGCCGTCGGGCGGGTCCGGCCGTTGCTGATGGTGTACGGGCGGACCAGCCGGCCCGCGGCGTCGTCGTACCACGGTTCCCCGCCCTGCCGCCGTCGGCGACGCACGGCCATGGTCATCGACCACCCGCGGGGGCCTGTTGGCGGGCGGGCGTGGACAGGTACGGGCGGACGCTCTTGACCAGCATCGACATCTCGTAACCCAGCACCGCGACATCGGCTTCACGGCCGGCGAGGACGGCCAGACAGGCGCCCGAACCGGCGGTGGAGACGAACAGAAAGGTCGACTCCAGCTCGACGACGACCTGCAGGACGTCGTCCCCGTCCCCGAAGCGCACCCCCGCGCTGCGGGCGAGGGAGTAGAGGCCGGAGGACAGGGCGGCCATGTGGTCGGCGCTGTCCGGGTCGAAGCCGTGGGCGGCCTTGACCAGGCCGTCCGAGGTCAGCAGGAGCGCGCTTCGGGCGTGCGGCACCCGTTGTACGAGCCCGGTCAGCAGCCAGGACAGGTCGGTGTGCTGACTTCCCGGCAGTTGCGAGTGCGTCTGCGCATGCACATCACTCACCATGATTGCGGTCGTCTCCTCGGGGGCGGGCCATCGGGGCGTCGTGGTCACGGTCGTAGAGAAGGTCGTTGCCGGCCCGGCCGCCGGTGGCGTCGCCCGGGGCCGGGGGGACGGCGTGCTCGCCGGTGTCGCGGGCGTAGCAGTCGTCGGCAAGGCTGAATCCCCGCCGGAAGGCGGCCATCAGGCCGGGGTCGTGCTCGGGCTCCGGTCCCGTACGGCGTGCGGCGGACGGCAGGATCGGGTCGCCGCGCAGCTCCGGGACGAGATGGGTCTGCTTGCGCCGCCGGGGCAGCCGCGGGCGGGCACTGTTGTCCACGGCCGGCGGGGCGGGCGGCAGCATCACCGGGCCGGGGTCGGCCGGGCGGTCGGCGGGGGCGAGCTCGCGGGGGTGCGGCTCGGGCGTGCGGGTGTCGGCCATGGGGACTTCAGGGGTGCGGGCGCCCGAGGCATGGACGAGCCGGCCGTGAAGCCGATGTCGCGGTGCTGGGTTACGAGATGTCGATGCTGGTCAAGA